>CAIQLZ010000107.1 GCA_903872785.1 Candidatus Levyibacteriota bacterium | reverse complement strand
GAGTATGGCTATTACTACCAGAAGTTCGATAAGGGTAAAACCAACATTAAAATGCTGCCGGGTAAAATGGCTAAATTTAGAAATAACGGTTTTTATTTTGTTCATTTAAATCCATCGCCATTTCAATTATCTTATTACATTATGCTTAGGACGGGAATTGCATCTGGTAAATGAGAAAATTCCAAATCTTGCCATAGAAAACCCCAGAACACATCTATGATTAGTATGGATTTTGCGGGTAAGGTTGTCAAGAAAATTAAGGCCTTTAATCATAACCGGCTGAAGCTTTCCGTATTTGAAGAAGTTCTATAATCCCTGCACGTCTTTATCTATTTGGTTTAAATCTGCTTCCGGACTGGCTATATTTATATCCTCTATTCTTGTTGGCGCTACTGTAGGCGTTATTGTTGGTTTAGCTACGGGATTGACAGTTCTGCTGTTTAGTGCTGATTTTTGGGCATTGTTTAACTGATTTTTGGCAAAAATAAGATAGGCTCCCATGCCGAGTATTAAAAGAATCATGATTATCACTAAGTATAATCTTTTTTTACTTCCTGCCCCAGTATCTTTTGCTATAGGCGTTGCGGTATCTACTGTAGGTTGCATACTCTTATCTGCGGTCTGTACTGGCTGATTTAATTGCGTATTTTGCTGTTGAGTGTTATTGGGTTCCATATTTTATAATTGGGCTGAGCCCGTTGCTTCCTTTTTTATAAGGTTGTTTACAACCGGTTTTGACTCTTGGACTTTTTGTTTTGCGTCAATAACTAATTTATAGACAGAGTTGATATCCTGCCTGAATTCATTTAAGATTCCCTGGCCATTTAACCTTAACATTGCATCTTCTGTAATGGTCATGGTATAGGTTTTTGCAGCCTGAGCGTCGACAGCATTTTTAGCTGTGGAAATGGCATTTTGCGCATCATTAAATAAGGATAGGGATTGAGCATCTGTTGCTATTTGCCTCATTCTATCTAAAAATCCCTGTATACTAATTAGATCTTCGGAAAATTTTGAAGTTTGATTTTTATTAACCTCTGCAATCCTTGCATCAATACGTTCTACTAGTAATTTTTTCTTCTGATCTTTAATTGTTTGCAGACGCGTTTTAAACACATCTCTTTGTGTTTTGATAAGGGCTATATCCTCTCGGGATGCATTAATAGCTTCTCTTTTTTGCGCTTGTATTATTTGTATTTGTTGTCCTAATTTCGTTGTGCCACTTTCTCCTGTTTGAGCACTTTGCGAAGTAACATTTTGCGCACTGACTTTGGCAGCGGATATACCTAATAAAAATATTGCAACTAATGTATATAAAATTTTCCGGCGCATTATTTTATGCTAATGCTATTTTTTTGTCCTGTCAAGTGGTATCTTAAGGTCCTTCGGCGCCTTCGATTTGCGGAAGTTGCGGAACAAGTGCTTTCAATTCCCCATAAAAATTCGTAGTATTGGAATCTATTTTACTTATAATTGATTCTTGTTTTTTCCAGCGGAGCATAGTTGTTCTTTTTTCCGCATCCAACGTTTCGTTCAGGTCTTTGATTACTTCAAAGTGCGTCCGCATTCTGTGTTTGAAAGCATCGCTCATCATATAATCTCTGATTTTCATCCATTCTTCTTCCGTATGTGCGCTTGATGATCTGACCATGGCAACATTTGTCAAAAGGAATCTTACAAATCTGCCAATACTTATTGAATGTTCATATTTGGCAATCCAAACCCCATCTTTTCTGTCAAAACTATTGGAATTATTAGGTAAAACTTGGGAGATTAAAATTGCTTCCGATGCGTTAATTCTGGTTAAATCCTCCTTGAGCTTGGCCGTCCAGGCATTGCTCCAGGCTTTCGTTCTTTTGGTTTCCCATAATATCGATCCGACGCTTTTTCCCTGATAGACAATTTTTTGCAAGATGTCCCCTCCTTCTATGCCTTTGGGAATAGGCAGAAATTCATCATTCGGAAACTGAGCATGAAGTTTTTCTTCTAAATCCAGCTCCAGAGCTTCACCTTGTCTTTGCTGTGATCCCTGTTCCAATTTTCTCTTTAAGTCCTCATTTACTTTTCTGATTTCCTCTAATTGCAAATCTTTTTCTTTGAGTCTTAATCTTTGTTCTTCTTCAGCGTTTTTTAGGGCATCTTCTTTTATCTTTTTTTCAAATTTTCCTCTTTCCTCTTCTTCTTTTGCCAGTTTTTCTTCTAGAGATTTTCTCTCCTTATCCGATTTTTCTAATTGTTCCTGCAATTCTTCTCTTAGTCTTTTTTTCGTTTGAGCTTCAATTTGAGCTGTAACTTTTTCAAGTTCTTCTTTGTATTTTACTTTTTCGGAAGTTCTTATTTTTTCTTCCAATTGCTGCTTTAAGGCTTGGGTTATTTGAATTTGTGTTCCGCAATTGGGGCAAACCAGCTTATCCATAACCTACATACTATACCTTTATAAATTCTATATTTCAAGTGTAAATTTCTAATCATTTCGTTGACACAAAGCTTTCTGTTTGATAGCATTCAATAGATGAAGTCAGTTTTGCGCAGAATAATCTATTATTCCGTTGCTCTTTTTATTACTGCTCAGGCGTTAGAAGGCGTAACGGTAAACGGAGGTTTGGGGGAATATCTGATTGGCGGAATAGTTTTGACGATCCTTTTTTTCCTGGTTAAGCCGATTTTAAATATTATTACTTTGCCGTTAAACATAATTACTTTCGGGTTATTCTCTTTCTTAACGAACGCAATTATTCTTTATCTTTTAACAGTAGTTGTCCCCAATATTTCAATTAATGCATTTACCCATAGAGGGTTTTCATTTTTAGGCTTTGTAACTCCGAAGTTACAGGTTAATGGCTTTTTTGCATTTATTGCAGCGTCCGTCACTTTATCTCTTATTGTAGGATTTTTAAAATGGTTGATAAAAAAATAGTTTGCCTTGGAGGCGGAATCGGTACAGTCAATTTAGTTAAAGGTTTAATAAAATATACAGGTAAAGTTACTGTTGTTGCTTCAATGGCGGATGATGGCGGTTCGACAGGGAGATTGCGCCGGCTTTATAGCATTCCACCCCCCGGAGATCTAATTAGTTGTATAGCGGCAATGTCACAGGCTGACGAAATGATGAAAAAAGCTCTTACCTATAGATTTGAAGGACAAAGATACGGAAGAGAAGAATCTCTTGGTGGGCATAAGCTTGGGAACCTAATGATGGTTGCGTTAACTTCAGTAATGGGCGATTTTTCTAAAGCACTTCTGCAAATGCAAAAACTTTTTAAAACCAAAGGAAGAATTTTACCGGCCACAATAGAGCCAATTTCTATATGGGCGCAAACAAGCGTTGGGGAAAGGGTTGACCGTGAAGAGAATATTGACTTGGGAAGGTTTACAGGCACAATCGAAAAACTTCATATAAAGCCGGTCAATCCAACAACCTCAAAGGAAGTAATCGAGGCAATAATTTCTGCAGATTTGATTATTGCCGGGCCCGGAGATTTATATTCGACTATTCTGCCTGTCCTTTTAATTCCAAGAATTATTAATGCAATCAAAAAATCCAAGGCTAAGAAACTTTACATAATTAATGTTGCAAATAAATTATTTGAAACTCCAAATTATAAAATAAATGATTATATAAAAGCAATTACCAGTCATTGCGGTGCAAATATTTTCGATTACGTTCTTATGAATAACAATATTACGGTTTCCATTCCGGAAAAATTTGCACGTCAATATAAATTTGTTCAGTTAAATTATAAAAAGGAGAAAGGTTATCAGGTTATAGCTTCGGACATTGTGAATACGCAATTTCCTCTGTATCACGATTCCGACAAACTTGCAAAAGCAATAATGGAAAATATATAATTTAGATTATGTTTTTAAATATAGTTACTATTGTAGTAGCGATTGCGCTTATTGTAGTAATATTGCTTCAGATGCAAGGATCAGGATTATCAAGTTCTTTCGGGGGCGGCGGAGAATTTTATCGAAGTAAACAAAGCATAGAAAAATTACTGAT
Source organism: Candidatus Levyibacteriota bacterium (assembly GCA_903872785.1). Classification (GTDB taxonomy): domain Bacteria; phylum Patescibacteriota; class Microgenomatia; order Levybacterales; family UBA12049; genus GWB1-37-8. The sequence continues at coordinate 6,143 of CAIQLZ010000107.1, read as the reverse complement.
TTGGATAACAATAGTTTTAACAATTTTGTATGGTGTTTTTTCGATAATTCTTCTAATACCCCATCGGTAGCTTATGATAGTTGTACGAAAAAGGCTTTTTATTTGGTTGATAAAAGCATATCTAAAAAAGTGGGGGAAAAGTATTCTTATTTATTTCGGAATTGGATTGATTGTTTTTTTCCTACTTAATAAGTTTTTGCCATACTTTATCAGCCGTTTGCCATTCGTAGGAAATGAGTCAATAGGAATGGTGGGGGCTTATACTGTTGATTCATTACCGCAGGAAATTATAAGCAAAATATCAAAGGGGCTTACAAAAACCGGGATTGATGGAACTGTTATGCCCGATGTCGCGGAAAAATGGAAAATTTCCCCAAATGGAAAAGCCTATGCTTTTTATCTAAATAAAAATTTATATTTTTCCGATGGTGCAAATTTAACCTCCAAAGATATTAGCTATAATTTTGCGGATGTTGACGTACTGAAACCCGATAAATATACAATTGTCTTTACTTTAAAAGATAATTATTCTCCTTTTCTAACCGCTGTAACCAGACCTATTTTTAAAAAAGGTTTTGTGGGATTGGGTGATTATAAAATTAAAAAAATAAAACTTAACGGTAATTTTGTTGAATCTATAGAGTTGTATTCGGAAAAATATCGTAAAATTCTTACATATCACCTATCTTACCCGACACTGTCCGCATTAAAAACAGCTTTTTTACTAGGAGAGATTTCAAAAATCACCAATCTTCCTGATGTGAATTTCATGAATACAACCTTTAAATCTTTTAAGAATGTGACAGTGGAAAAGAAGATAGATCATACTAAATTAGTGACACTTTTTTACAATACTGGCGATAAAAATTTGTCGTCAAAAATGTTAAGGGAGGGGTTATCATATACAATGTCCGACAGCTTTAAACAGGGAGAAAGAAATCCCAATCCATTGCCAAACTTTTCTTACGCTAATCAAGGAGGATATGCTGTATACCAGCAGGATTTAGAACATGCAAGGCTTTTAATTGATAAATCAGGAACAGCAACAGGAAGCGGTAAAATAGATTTGATAATTGATACTCTGCCTAAATATGAGGAAACAGCCAAGATTATTGCCGATACTTGGAAAAAATTAAATATTAATACTGTAATTAAGATTACCGATCAAGTTCCTTCAAATTTCCAGGTTTTTTTAGGAGAATTTAATGTTTCCTCTGATCCTGATCAATATACTCTTTGGCACTCAAGTCAAGTGAATAATATTACGCATTACGATAATCCAAGAGTAGACAAGTTGTTGGAAGATGGGAGAAAAGAGTTGGACGTTAAAAAAAGGATGTTAATTTATGCTGATTTCCAGAAATATTTACTTTCCGATCCCCCCGCATCGATGCTCTTTTTTCCCTACTACTACGAAGTTTCAAAAAAGTAGCGCTTTTGAGCGTAGACTCCGGTGATAACTGATCGCGAAGCGGTGAGCTTCATCCCTGATTCTCATGATAAGCTTTAAAGCTTCAGATTCTTTTGGCAGACTGATTTCTTTTAAATCAGCTGTAACAATTGTCTCTTCTTTTTTCGCTAGACCAATTAAGGGAATTTTGCTATTCGTATTTTTTAAAACTTTTACTGCGGTTGATACTTGTCCTTTCCCCCCATCAATAATTAAAAGATTAGGCCAAGGCCATTCGTAGTGCTTCATTCTTCTATGAAGAATTTCCTCCATCATGCCGACATCATTTGGCGAACTAAGAGTCCTTATCTTAAATTTCCTATACCAATTTCCGTCTTTTTTTCCGCTAACAAAGGTTACCATTGAGCCGGTTGCATTGGAGCCCGAAGTATTTGAGATATCAAAACACTCAATTCTTTCCAGACTTTTTACATTATAGCCATTTTTATTCAAGATATTTATTAACTCATTTATTTCTTTTTTCCGTAATTTATCTGTGAAGTCAGAGTCAAAACCTGAGTCTGAATATTTTTTATAATGGGGTCCCGTAATTAATCCAATCGCCTTAATTTTATTTTGTAATAGAATAGCTTTCTCAAATTCTTCATTTTTACTTAAAATGTCCCTTTCCTTTTTAAGGTCTGTAATTATTTTACCAGTATTTCCGTCCAAAAAATTTTTGATATGACAAATGTTTTTACTATATTCCCTTCTTAGCTGAGGGGAATCAAAAATTGGAGGACAGGGGCAAAGCCCAAGATGATGATATAAACATATTTTTTTGTCATGATTTAAGACAGACTGATATGGGAAAATCTTTCTGATAATTTTTAAGACAATTCGTAAAGCTTTTGATCCGTTAGGAAACGGACCGAAATAAATAGAATCTTTGTCATCCTGGCGCCTAGCCATCAATACCTTAGGATATTTATCTTTAATTGTAATTCTGATCATAAGATAAGATTTATCATCCATGAGCTTAATATTGTATTTTGGTTTATATTTTTTTATATAACGGCTTTCCAGAAGAAGAGCTTCAATTTCGGAATCGGTTATTATTGTTTTGATTTTGGCAATTTGCGAAACCATTATGCCGGTTTTTGTACTTAAATCAATATTTTTTGAAAAATATGAAGAAACTCTTTCTTTAAGATTGTTTGCTTTGCCAACGTAGAGGATTTTATTTTTCTTGTTTAGAAACAGATAAATTCCTGATTTTGTAGATAGTAAATGACAGTATGGCAATAATGACGACAACAATATACCCTCCAAAAACCGTCCATTTATTCAAAATAAACGGCGTTATTTTAATTTCTTTTGAAATGTAATTTTCGTTAAGTGCTATTTTAACTATATCTGTTTTATTTGTCAAAAATGAAGGTTTATCAAAACTAATCGGAATTACTATGAATCCAAAAGGAGGAATTTTACCGACAGGTATTTTTTGTACTTTTGGAGTTAGGAAATTTGTATTGACTGTAATTTCTTGAGGAAGAGAAATAATCTGTCCGTCATTTTTAATTACAATATTTCCCTTCGGACTAAAGCCTGAAAAATATTCCGAAGCTAAGTCTGTGCTTAGTGATAGAATTTGCGCTTGCGAAGTAAAATTATCTCCAAATCCTACATTTATATCATGAGTAGCGTTATTGTCGGAAGTTTTATATCCTCCTGCCGGAATAGGATATGTACTACTGGCTCCTTTTATGATAAAAGCAAAATGGTCAAAATCCAGAGTATGGAAATAATCCACCCCGCTGGTGGTATTGCCCCAAGTCGGATCAATCATTACCCATGTCTGAAGATCATAATCATAATATTCAGGCCAAGCATGCAAAATGTCTTTGACCAGAGACAAGGGTCTTTCTATCGGATTTTGTGCGTAGGCATAACCATTTATTTCCCGGGCGGGAATATTTGCTGCCCGAGCAAGCGCTATGAATAAATCAGTAAATTCAAGACAAACAGCCGATTTTGGATCTTTTAGCACTGCGTATGCGCCCATTCTTGGTTTATTTACCTGCGCTCTGTTAAAGTCATATGTAAGAGTATTTGTAACATATTGATAAATTGCATAAGGAGTTTTTAGCTTAAGAGCTAAGTCGATTATATCTTTGTTGTTACTTTGCCAATATGGTTGCTCTTTTAAATATTCCTTAAGTTCACTATCCGTTAGCTGTTTTTTTTTGGGAGTTAACATTATTTTTGCATAACCTTTAACAGTAATATCGATTTTTTTACCGGGAGTAAGGATATATTGAGCAAGCCAATTGCCGTCAATATCTTGGATTACGTTTTCGGGTTTGGGTTCAATACTATTTATTTGAACATCCTGGTAATTGGTTGACGGAGGAAGTGCAATTTCTGTTTCAATGGAAAACAGATTCGAGTTTCTCAAATGATATGAAAGATTGAAATTGTAAATTTGAGCATCTCCGAAAGATATAGATATACCTGAATTACCAAGCTCTTCTTTTGTAAAATTTAAATTTGTTCCTGTGAAGTTACCAATATTAGGTTTAATATAGGAAGGATTTCCTAAAAATTTAGGAACAATAACGTTGACATTAAAAGAATCGTAGTCTTTTTGTTCGGACAACCCGGGAATATTTATATCCCAAATTTTTCCGGATTTTTGCGCAATATCTTTGGTGTCAAAAGATATTGAAAAATTTAGCCTATTGTTAAGGCCCACTACGCGATCGTTAAAATTAATTTCAATATTGCTTCCGTTGTTGTTTTTGGTAGTTTGCGGAGTGATTTTGCCAGCGCTGTCTGTGACTAAAACGTTTTCGACATCTTTAAATCCAACCTGAATACTGTATGAAGATGCATAATACTTATTTGTTTTGTTTGTGAGTGTGATGTTAAATGCTACGTGCGTTAGTGCGTTTTCCAATACATTGTAGGTGACATTATAATTGCTGGTAAAATTAGAATCTGCAAAAACACGCAATGGAATCAAATATAAGAAAAAAACAAAACCCAGAAGAATTGCAATAAGTTTCTTCATTAATTAAATATATTTAATATACATTAATCTTAGCAAAATTTTTATATTATTTCAGAAGTAGTGCTGAAAGCACTGGTTTTTGAGCGATAATGCCGTCAAATCAATATGCGGAAGGAATTCAAGAATCGGTACATGCGCCTTGAAGGTCCGATTCTGAAATCAAAATAGCCCGTAAAATCGGCAAAGAAAAACAGCTTTTTTCTATAAGGGCAAAAACGTTCCCGGAATACCATAATTAGCTATCTAAAGAATTTTTTTTAAGAATTGGCCTGTGTAGGAACGGGGGTTTTTTGCAATTTCTTCGGGAGTTCCGGTCGCGACGATTTCTCCGCCTTTTTCTCCCCCATCAGGACCCAGATCAACTATATAATCTGCGCTTTTTATAACATCCAGATTATGTTCAATAACTATAACTGTATTTTTCCGGTTAACTAAATTTTTTAAAACATGTAATAGTTTTTCTAAATCAGCGAAATGCAATCCGGTCGTCGGTTCATCCAAAAGATACAGACAGTTTTGTCCTTTTTTTGACAGTTCATCCGATAATTTAACTCTTTGCGCTTCTCCCCCGGACAAAGTCGGAGCAGGTTGTCCCAGCTTTATATAAGAAAGTCCGACATCATTGAGGGTTTGCAGTTTATGAGAAAGCACGGGAACAAAGGAAAAAAATTGCAGAGCTTCTTTAACGCTCATAGACAAGACATCTGCAATATTTTTCCCATTAAGAAAAATTTCCATAGCTTCTTTGTTATATTGCTTTCCGCTGCAAACTTCACAGGTTACATAAACATCGGGCAAGAACTGCATCTCGATTTTTATTTGTCCTTCTCCCTCACAAGCTTCGCACCGTCCGCCTTTCACATTAAAAGAAAATCTTCCCGGTCCATATCCCCTAAGCTTTGCATCGCGGGTCCGGGCAAAGATGTCGCGAATGTAAGTAAATGCACCCGTATATGTGGCGGGATTACTTCGCGGAGTTCTTCCGATTGGAGACTGGTCAATCATATAAACCCTTTTTATATTTTGGTATCCGTTGATTGCTTTAAATTTGCCCGGTTTATCGCGGTGAAAGGGATTTTGTAATTGCATTAAGGCGTGGTACAGAATATCGTTTATTAAAGTTGATTTTCCTGAACCTGAAACTCCGGTAACAACAATAAATTTATTTAGAGGAAAGTTAACGTCAATATTTTTTAAATTATGTTCTTTTGCACCAAGAACAGATAAAGTTTTGCCGGTTTCGAAATTTTCTTTTTTTGTATTTTCTTCACAGAATTTTATCTTCCTTTTTCCCGACAGATAAGCTCCGGTTATGGAATTGGGATCTCTTTTTATTTCATCAATTGATCCTTTTGCGATAATCTTCCCTCCGCCTTGACCGGCACCCAGGCCAAAGTCTACGATATAATCAGATTGCTCCATTGTTTCTTTGTCATGCTCGACAACTAAAACCGTATTTCCTAAATCACGAAGTTTTTTGAGTGTTTCAATTAATTTTTTATTATCTTTTTGGTGAAGTCCGATTGAAGGTTCGTCCAGGACATACAATACTCCAGTTAATCCGCTTCCTATTTGGGAAGCAAGTCTGATTCTTTGCGCTTCTCCGCCGGCTAAACTCTGTGCGCCGCGCGATAAAGTTAAATAATCAAGTCCTACATCAACCAAAAATAAAAGTCTTAG
>CAIQLZ010000106.1 GCA_903872785.1 Candidatus Levyibacteriota bacterium | reverse complement strand
CGTACAGCTTGCTGACGTTGACCATCGAGAAAATAACTTTTTTGTCGTCTTTTTTTTCAGCCATTGTATTGTCCTATAGATCGCAGTTAGTGTTTGAAAGCTTCTATCCTTATTTTTCTCAATTCTTACTCCCGAAATAACCACTCCACCGTATTTTTCATAAACCTCAATCATTTGAGCAAGCCTCGGAGGCTTTGAATAAATAAACTCATCCCCCCATAAAACTGCAAACGGCTCATCTTCAATAGCCGGTTCCGCAGCCAAAACAGGCGTGCCGTTTCCATACGGCCCTTTTTGCCTGACATAAATAAAATTGGCCATCTCGGAAATTTTTTTGACCTCACTGATTAGCTCGTGCTTGCCGCTTCCTTCAAGATTTTTCAAAAGCTCCGCATTCATTACGTCAAAATGGTCTTCAATTGCTCGCTTCAAAGCCCCTGTAACAATAATCACATCCGTAATTCCCGAAGCGACCGCCTCCTCAACTACATACTGAATAACCGGTTTGTCAACGATCGGAAGCATTTCTTTAGGCATGGCTTTAGTTTGAGGTAAAAAACGGGTGCCAAACCCCGCCGCTGGTATAACTACCTTTCTAATCTTCTTCATGTTTATTAATTTTACATCCTATCCTCTTTACATGTCAACGTATATTTGCTAAAATAATTCAAAGTTCAAAAGGCAAAAGTCAAAATTTCAGTACTTTTGAGTTCTGATTTTTAACTTTTGATTTTTTTAATATGGCAACGCCCACCGGCTTTTTACGCGAAGTTCGGGACGAACTTAAAAAAGTGGTCTGGCCGACAAGACAAGAGACCATACGCTTAACGCTCGTCGTGATCGTCGTCAGCTTGCTGGTCGGATTATTTCTGGGAGGATTGGATTACCTTTTTGTCAGAGCATTAAAATTAATAATTAAATAGTATGGATAAACAAACAGTTACACCACAGACATTAACGGAAACAACAGAAAAAAAACCGGCTGACAATGCCGCACTCGGAAAATGGTATATTGTTCACACCTACTCGGGGCATGAAAATAAAGTTAAAAAATCACTGCATCAAAGAATTCAAAGCCTTGGCTTTGAAGACAGAATTTTTGAGATAATTGTCCCAACCCGCAATACAATCAAAGTAACCCAGGGCAAAAAAGAAACAGTCAAAGAAAAAATCTTCCCAGGTTATGTTCTGATCCGCATGATTTTGAATGATGAGTCCTGGCTTCTGGTCAGAACTACACAAGGAGTAACTGCCTTTATAGGCAGCGGAAACAAACCGACCCCGATTTCAGACCAAGAAGTTGCAGCAATTCAGAAATTTATGAATTTGGAAGAACCTTTATATAAAGCGGCCTTTACCAAAGGCGAGGCCGTTAAAATTGTTGACGGACCTTTCTCCGACTTTTTGGGGGCAGTTGATGAAATTGACGAAACCAGAGGTAAATTGAAAGTTTTGGTTTCGATATTCGGACGCGAGACACCTGTTGAATTAGATTTTCTGCAAGTAGCAAAACTTTAACCATGAAGGCAGAAAAAGCAACGCGGGTTGATTATTCTGTCCAGTTACATTCGTATGAATGGAGCGTAAGTGTTGTTCAAGATAGAGACACAAAACTGGTTGCTAAACAGAACAAAAGAGTATGGATGGAGGCAATGAAGAAGCCCAGGAATAGAAAAAATATTAGACCTAAAAACAAATAATATTAACAACAAAAAACACTAAAAAAATATGGCAGCTAAAAAAATAAAGACAATTATTAAATTAAACATTAAAGCCGGTGAAGCAACACCTGCGCCTCCGGTCGGTCCGGCCTTAGGACAGCATGGATTACCGATCATGGAATTCGTCAAAGCTTTTAACGACAGGACGGCAGAACAAAAAGGAACAATTATTCCGGCTGTTATTACAGTCTATACCGACAAGACATTTTCTTTTGTTGTCAAAAAGCCTCCAGTTGCGGAAATGATCAAAAAGGCAATGAGCAAGGAAAAGGGGTCGGGAAAAGCAGGGAAAGAAATGATCGGAACCTTGACACAAGCGCAAGCAGAAGAAATTGCCAAAGCAAAATTGGAAGATTTGAATACGACCGACGTAAAAATGGCAGCCAGAATTGTTGCAGGCACTGCACGATCAATGGGAATAGAAGTAAAATAATTATGGGAAAGATTAAAATAAAAAATCTGGGTGATGAAACACTCGAGAACGAACAAAAACAACAATCAAAGCAAAAAAATAAAGAGAAAAAATTCGTAAAAGGCGGCAAGGGCGGAGAAAAAATTGTGGCCGTGGGTCCTTCGGAAGAAGAACTTGCTAAAATCGGATTACCAAAGGAGACGGAAAAGGAAGAAATAAAAGTAAAAGCAAAAACTAAAAAATTAAAGAAAACCAAGAAAAATCTCCATTCAAAATCTTATCTGAAAGCAATTGAAGAATTAGACAGAAGCAAAAAATATAAACTCACGGACGGATTGGAAATGCTGGAGAAATTGAAAAGATCCAGATTTGACGAAACAGTTGAGCTTCACGTAAATACTACTGAGCTTGGAATTTCCGGCAATGTTACCCTTCCCCACGGAACAGGAAAACAAGTAAGGGTGGCAATCGCAGATGACGACTTATTGGCAAGAGTAGCGCTTGGACAAATTGATTTTGATGTTCTTTTGGCCAACCCAATGATGATGCCTAAGCTTGCCCGCGTTGCTAAAATTCTGGGACCCCGCGGCCTGATGCCGAATCAAAAAAATGCAACACTGGTGAAAGATCCTGAAAAAGCTGCCGAGAACTTTAAAAAAGGTCAGATTAACTTCAAAACCGAAACAAAAGCTCCGATTATCCATCTGGCTGTCGGGAAAATGTCCTTTGGGAACAAAAAATTAGCGGAAAATATTAACACCTTAATCGAAGCGGTAAAAAAAGAAAAGATCCAAAACGTAACACTGAAATCTACTATGTCTCCTGGGATTAGGCTGGAGATTTAACAAAATCTTACCTAACCTCCTGGATTATCATATTTAGAAATCAGGCTTTTGTAAAAAAGGATATGTTGTTTAGCTATACTGTTCCAACTAAACAATGATTTAACTTCCCTTGCCCCACCTTTGCGCATTCTCTTTTTTCTTGCTTCATTTAGATTCAAAACCGTCATAATTTGCTGACTTAAACTGCGCGGATTTTTGGGTTTTGCCATGAAAGGAGATAAATCCTTGCCGATTGCTTCCCGATGCCCGTCAATATCCGTGCAGACAACGAGCGCTCCGCAGGAACGGGCCTCAATTATAGTCCGGTTAAACCCTTCCCCTCCCGTAGACGGCGCGACAACCAAATCGGCAGTTCTGTAGGCTTTTGCAAGTACGGCATAAGGTAAAACACCAGCAAACTGAACATATTTTTGTAAATGTAATTTTTTGACCATTTTTTGCAAAGTCTTAGTCATTTCCCCAATACCGGCAATTTTAAGCAGGATATCCTCATGACCGTTTTGCACCAAAATATTTAGTGCATTTAGCAAATCATCTATTCCCTTTTTGGGATCATGCCTGCCTGCAAAAAGAATTATCTTCCCTCCTTCTTTTTTCCAACTGGTTATTTTGGAACCGCTAATTGTAAGTCTATTTGCATCTATCCCGTTATAAATAATTTTGTACTCAGCGATTGACTTTTTTTGCCAAAATTTTTTCGTAGCCTCCGACACCGCAATTCTGGCATTCAAATTATTGTTGATTGTTGTTGCGTAACCTGAACTAAAACTTAAAATAGTTCTTCTGTCAAATTTCGGCCGGCGGATCAAATATCTGACAACAAATTCAGCTATTTTTAGGGACCAATTAAACTTTTCTCTTCTGGCGTGAAACTGTCCTATAATAACAGGCCGGGATCTTTTGTCTTTTGCTCCGGCAACAGCTGAAATTATCGTATGCCCGATCGAAGGCACAAAAGGTTCATGAATAACAATAATGTCCGGTTTAACAATTTCGAGTATCTTCAGGGCTGTTTCTTTCCGTGAAAAACCAATTCTAAATTCTGTTTGATCAGTGACGATCTTTAAGTCCATACCCAAAACGAAATCAACCAAGCCTTTTTTTTGAGCATCTTTGGTCCCCGGAGCGACAACTTTAACGATACAGGCGTTTTTGCACAAAGCTTTCCTTAATCCCAAAATGAAATCTTTTACTCCCCCAGGCTCTCTAGTAAAAGCGTAAGATGAAACCAGCAAAATGCTTAATTTATTTTTCTTTTCCATCAGGTCAAAATTATACATCTTCGCTTTCAAAATTCAAAACTGCTAAAATAAGGAGGAGCTGGAATCTGAGACTAAAAGCATGAAAACGAGATTGCTTCTGGCAAATATTCTGTTCTGGATGCATTTTGTTATTGGAGTGATCTGGTTTGGGCTATTTTTGGTGCCAATCTCTCTCTGGCATGATAAAATTACCTTCCATTTCCATCTGACCATTATTATAGTTGCCCACCAATTTCTCTGGGGACTTCTGCTAATGCCCTGGACCCGCAAGTTCAGAATGGTTTGTATTCTAACGACTCCGATGCAGCTTCTGCGCGGGCAAAAAATTTCCGATCCGAAAAATTACGATCACTCTTTTTTTCAGGAATTTGCTAAAACTCAGGGCCTTAAAATTCCCCATGCGATTTCAACTATCGTTACTTTTTCCGCTTTGACATTGGTAACTTTTCAATATTTTTTTCTCCGCTAGTCCTATCATTATTGCTTCCCCCAATTTACCCCCATTTCCTTTATTTAAAACAGGAAGATAGCAATTTTGGCAATAAACCATTGACAAAGTAATTGCAGACTGCTATCATATTATTTCCTAAGACAGCAAGCAGAAAAATAAGACTTGCCGAGGAGTTGAAGCGCACTCTTAGGAGTGCTTTTTTTATGAATAAAATAGTCAGTCCGAACCGACAAAAGAAAGAAAAAATTGTTGCGGAATTACTTGAAAAGGTTAACCGTGCAAAAGGTTTTGTTTTTACAGGCTATCAGGGTTTGACTCATAAACAGCTTGAGACAATTAAGAAAGCAGTCAAAGCTTTTGATGCCGATTTCGTGGCAACGAAAAACAGTCTGATACTCAAGGCAATGGAGGGCAAAGCAAAAGTAAATCAGGAATTTAGAAATGCTACGGCCACCCTCTTTCTGTACGGAGATCCCGTAATGCCTTTAAAGACGCTTGCAAAAAGCATTAAAGAGCTGAATCTTCCAACCATAAAATTCGGAATTTTAGACGGAATACAAATGACCGGCGAGGAATTATTAAAGCTCTCTACTCTTCCGAATAAAGAAACCCTGCTTACTCAATTGGTTGTCGGACTAAAATCACCAATTTCAGGTCTTCACAGGGCGCTAAATTGGAATTTGCAAAAATTTGTAATGACTTTAAAGGCAATTGAAAAGACGAAGGGGGTGAATTAATAAATGGCAAAATTAACAAAAGACGAATTAATAAAACAAGTCGAAGGAATGTCTGTTTTGGAATTATCCGATCTGGTAAAAGCGCTTGAAGAAAAATTCGGTGTTTCGGCTAGCCAAATGATGGCAGTAACACCGGCAGCAGGAGGAACAGCAAGCGCAGAACCGGCAGAAGAGCAAACTGTTTTTAATGTTGTAATTGCAAGTTCTGGAGCGCAAAAAATTCAGGTTATCAAAGCTTTGCGAGAATTAGTTCCAACGCTGGGACTTAAAGAAGCAAAAGATTTGGTTGACGGCGCACCAAAAGAAGTAATGACACAAGTCAATAAAAAAACCGCCGAAGAAGCAAAAGTAAAATTGGCAGCTGCGGGAGCAACTGTTGAGCTTAAATAGTTTAGTTCTGAAGTTTTTTTCAAAAATCCCCCGCTATGGCGGGGAATTTTAGTTTGGCAAAATATAAGCATAAAATTTTCCCTCTTGACAATAATGTTATGGTTTGTTATTTTATAAATGATTAAAGATTAGTTATGATCAATCAAACAATATCAATCGATAATCTTCCCGATCTTCTGACTGTCCGCGAGGTCGCGCAAATTCTCAGAGTTTCCCCTCTGACGATAAAAAGATGGGGCAAAAGAGGAAAGCTTCCGGCAATTAGAATTAATTCCCGGGGTGACAGACGTTACAAAAAAGAAGCAGTTCTTTGGCTATTGGGAATTCAAGCCAAACCCTAATTAAACCTCAAAATTTCAATTAATATTTACCCCCTGCAGATTAACATTTTCAAAGTTAAAAATGGGCAGTTTTTCCTCGCTCCCCAAAGTCCCCCAAGTCGGTTCGGTGACAGTATATTTACGCACCAGTACCCAATCAACGTACATGCTGGCAGGAGCAGTATTATAATCAACTTGTGTTGAGATTTTATAGGTTGTGCTGGGATAATTAGCACTTATCTCTTTAAGATTGCCACCATCAGCATACCATTGAGCCTTACCTACTCTCAATAAATCTTGAATAAACCAAGTATTTGCGGATATCCCTGCAAAAGATACAAACGTGTGACTACTAGTAATATAGGTATGGTAGTTTCCTTGCCAACCTCCTATTCTATGATTGAACATGGTATCTATATGCCCTTCTAATCCAAAGCCCTGTTCGCCATAGCTAGTAGAATTAATGTATTGAGATTTTAAACGTGCCCTAATTGCAGTTGTTCCATCTACCGAAACTGCTATTTTTGAAATTATAGAATTATTTGTGTTAACTGCGGAAGTAGTAAAAGTTACCACACTATTGGATACTAAAATACCTCCTCCGACACTATCCCATAAGGAAGAATTTATTGAGCTTCCTTCAAAATCATCAAAAAACTGGAAGGTATTTGTTCCGTTACTTACTGCGCTTGCCCCACTATTTCCATAGTAGATATAGAAATTAACAGTTGAGGGTGAAGCAGGTATGGAATCGAATTCAATCCACACGGTGGCAGTACTACCATCTGTTTTTGATTCTATCCAGTAATCTAATAATGTTCCGTTGGAATTGGTAAATCTTAAATCATTAAAATTTGTCTGAGATTTACCTCCAAGGTATACCGTGCCGTTACTATCAGTACCGCTTCCATAATTAACAGTCAGTTTCATCTGATAGTTGGTCTGAACCCCATCGATTGAACCGGTAACGGTCAGTTGCTTGCGGTATCCCCAAGCGGGATCATACCAGGGAACCGCCGGGGTAGGAGTCGGAGTTATGGTTGGAGTTGGGGTGGGGGTAGATGTAGGCGCTGGCTCCTCGCTCCCCAAAGTTCCCCAGGTTGGCTCATTGGCAGTATAATTTCTAAAAGTATATCTCACGATTGCTATGCCTGAACCGCCAGAAGAACTATTACCTGCGCCACCATTCCCTGTATTTGCGTCTCCAGGCACATTTGCTCCTCCATAATTTCCATCCCCGCCTTTACCGTATGTAACAGAGCTACCTGATATTGAATTTGCCGTACCTGCACCACCCAGTCCTATGCTGGACCCACCTCCGTTTCCACCAACTGCAGAATCACCACCACCACCGGCCGATGCATATCTAACCGTTTGAGATCCACCAGCATTACCAGACCCACTTGCTCCTCCATGCCCTGTAGTATAACCATTTCCTCCTGCATTCGCAGTTATAGTGTTAAATACAGAATTTTGATTTGCTCCGCCTACAGTTGTTGCATAGCTTCCCACGCCAATTGAATAATTAGCATTGTAAACTACTTGTCCGCCGCCACCCCCTGCATCATATGCCTGATTATAAACACCGCCTCCAGTATTACCGCCGCCGGCAACTACCAATGCCTTGACATTTGCATTAGCAAAAGTTACATTCAATGTATCACTCGTTAGGAAAGTATTTATTCTTTCCCCACCAATTGTTGTTACTGTTCCGCCGGTTGCATACGTACCCGATGGAAAGGTGGCGCTGCCATTGCTTCCTACTGCTGCTCCTGAATTGCCATAGTATATGTAGAGACTAGTGGTTGATGGTGAAGCGGGTATGGAATCGAATTCAATCCAAACAGCGGCAGTATTACCGTCTGTTTTTGATTCTATCCAATAATTTAAAAGACTGGTGCCGTCGGATTTGGTAAATCTCAGATCTGAGAAATCATTTTTAACGTTAGTACCCAGATAAACAGTGCCGGGGGAATCAGCTCCGGCAGACTTATAAACAATCAGTTTCATCTGATAGTTGGTCTGAGCTCCATTGGTTGAACCGGTAACGATCAGTTGCTTACGGTATCCCCAACCGAGATCATACCAAGCCGCCTGTATTAAATACGGCTTAAAAATAAATATATAAAATGCCAAAGCTATAGCTGAAAGAAGAATAATAATACGGATTAAGCGCTTACGCATAAAAATACTAAAATTACAAATTCAAAATATCTAATCTCAAATTATATCAAAATTATAATATTTAAATTCAAAATGCTTTTGATATAATTACAAATTGACAATAAACATATCTTATGATCCGGTAATTCTAACTCCATGATTAATTAAAACTCCTTTTAAAATAAGGGTGCGATTTTTAGTTGTGTTAAAAGCAAAGCTCCAACAGGAATTATTAAACGAATTAGCAGATTGATTTGCGACCATAGCTCTGCCCGAACAGGCATTTGAATCTTTAAGATCTATATACTCTACATCACTGGGTCCGTTTGATTTAATAAACCATTGAGTGCCAGTTGATGAACTTCTCACAAGTACTCTGTTACCCGATCCTGAACCTTTGAGAATAAAAGCATTTAGTATAGTGACTGTAGCTGAGGCTGGAAATGTAATTGTTTTAGTTGAAGCTCCGGTCATTGTAAGATTATTAAAAGTCGTAGTTCCCGAAAGCGTCTGACTACCTGCAGCATTAAAAACAGCTGTTCCTCCATTAGCGTTAAAAGTGCCGGGGTTGGTAAAGTTACCGTTAAAAGTAGTTGTGGCAGAAGAGGCGGTAAAAGAGCTACCGGTATTGTTGGCAAAATTACCGGCAATAGTAATTGTTCCTGCAGAACCATTGAAAGTGCCGCTATTGGTAACGCTGCTTCCAAAAGAAACTGCCCCTATTGCGAAAGAAGAGGCATTAATAATGCCGGAGTTGCTAAACGCACCCGGAATACTTATTGCAATAGCGGAGGGAAAACTAAGCGTGGAACCGGAATTAACTGTTATACTAAGATTGCCTGTAAAAACAGAATAACCACTAGCATCTAGATTAGCATTGTTGGAAAGAGTAAGCGCTACTGCAGTTCCAGCATTCATGACCAATCCCGTAAAGCCACTCAAAGAACCACCGCCGCCGCTGCCATCAAGAGTAAGACTAGTATAGTTGCTATTGCTGGCAGCAATTGTTAAAGTACCGGAACCGGAAATTATACCTTTTAAAGTAATCGAAGAAGGCCAAGCGTTACTACTGG
>CAIQLZ010000105.1 GCA_903872785.1 Candidatus Levyibacteriota bacterium | reverse complement strand
TGACATTATCATGGTTTCTTTACGGAATTTCCTCAATTATTCCATGGCAGCCTCAATGGTTTTAAAAGACGCACAAGTTATTTTTACGATCTATACTGAAGAAGATGTAAATGAAGAATACATAAAAAAAGTTGAACAAAGCATGCTGTCTTCTTTGGAAAAATTAGTTGGAAAACTTCCCCCACAAATCAACAAAAAAATATATGGTGCGCCAATTAAAAACGCCGGCAAATCAACTTACTTATCTTCTTTTCATTCGCCTCTTATTGCCAATAATAAAGTCCTGGCTCTATTACATTTATCTTCAACTTCTGAAAATGCCTACTCCAACATGGAAGATTTACATGAAATTATAGACGCAGCTTCCACAGCTTTGACGCATTTTAGCCAAACGATTGAATTAGAAACAAAAAAATACTCCTCGTTAATTAACAATCTGGATGACGGAATTTTTATGGTTGATAGTAGAAACAATTTATTAACAATAAATAATTCTGCAACAAAGATTTTAGGAATTTCAGTAAATGCTAATTTTCTGGATATTTCAGCTGTCTTTCCACAAAATTTAAACCTTGCAGATAAGACAAGGGACATCATGTTATCCAAAAAGCCAGATTTTCAAAAAGAAATCCAAATTAACGGTAAAATCTTGGATATATTTATAAATCCTGTTGGGCAGGAAAGGACATTATTTATTTTACGCAATGTTACAGAGTTCAAGAAGAAAGAATTACTGAAAGAGGATCTACTCAATATTATGATTCATGAATTACGTAGTCCAGCTACAGCCATCAAAGATTCAGTCGAACTTATAATCACAGACAAAGAGACTCTCGGAGAAGATCGAAAATTAAAGTTTTTGGAAATTATTCATCAGCAGGCGAAAAAAATTTTGGGTCAGATCGGTTCGATTTTGGATGCTGCCAAACTTGATGCAGGAAAATTAGTCTTGCAAAAAACCAAAGGTGATATTGCAAAATTAGTCAAAGATGAAATACGATCCTTTGTTCCTCAGGCAGAAAGAAAAAATATTTCCTTAAGTTTTGAACTTTTGCCTGAACGTATCCCAGAGATTTCCTTTGATGAAATAAGAATCAGCCAGGTAATCGACAATCTTTTGTCAAATAGTCTCAAATTCACGCCTGAAGGAGGTAAAGTGAAAGTTAAAATAGATTGCAAAGTAATTCCTCCGGTTTTGGATGGTGTTTCTCCGATGGGAGAATTTTTAAGTCTGGATAAATACATTGTTATTTCTGTTTCGGATAACGGAATTGGAATTAAACCGGAACAGCAAAAGTTGCTTTTTGCCAAATATATGCAGGCCAAAGATACAACCGAAGAACTCGCAATTATGGGCACAGGTTTGGGACTTTATCTTATCAAGGGAATCGTTGAGTCACATCAAGGAAGAATATGGGTAAAATCCGCTCAAGGACAAGGCACAACCTTCTCTTTTAGCCTGCCAGCTACGGATGATACTAAAGCATCATACGAGGCTCAAAAGACCACTGTAACTTCCCTAGCGAAACCCTTTCAAACTGTTAATTAATTCCTCATCAAAAAACTCTCTCCATCTGAAATGATTTCAATATCTCCTGCCTGATCTGATCTAAAAGTTTTAATGTTCTTATCTCTTAATAAACTAAAAATATTGGACGTTGTTAGCAGTCCGCAATTCCCATTGCTTGTTTTTCCAAAAATACGCACAAGATCCCCATAATTAATTTCAGGAAAACGACTGATTACAATTATAATTTTTTGATTTTGGTAAATAGCAATAAATGTCTATTGACTGCCAATAGCCTGCAGTTGAGATAAAATTGTAGTTTTAGAGCTGATTTCCTGACCATTTGTAAATTGAGATTGATCCGAATAAAAAAAGTAAAATCTGAAACCAAGAATCACAAGGAGAACTAAAATAGTTTGAAATTCATTAATAGATTACAATTTTATCCTTGATCTAGTCAAATACTTCAACGCCTATTATTTATTTGTCTAAAAGTTTGCTTACGGAATTGTACAGTTTTCCTGCTATAATTTTTTGCACTGTCACCGAACCCACTCCTGTTAATGTATCAAGTTCAAACTGCGAGGCAATATTAATATTTATCAAGACACCAACAACTACTCCTTCCGAAGATGTTTTTAGCAGTCAATCTCCCTTGACTGCTTCTGAAATATTCAGTATATATTTCTGCTCCGTCAGTTAATTTCGTTGCTAAATTGAAATTTTTGGCAAGATACTCTCTATCTGCTTTAGCTGATAATCCGCCTGCGATAATTAAAACATCTTGAATTTTTGATCCCAGTGGTAATTTATATATCCCAGGTTTCGCTACAGCCCCTTCTATATCTACCAACATTGCTTTTACCTTAGTTTGCTTGTTAATCGCAGAATTAGCCTCAAAGACAATGTTTTCCGAACTCGTTTTATTGGCCGCAAACAACCATATCAAACTCTATGCAAAGAATATCACCACTAGGATTCCCAGAGCTAGGGGAAGCCAATGCTTTTTTATTAGAAGAACCTATTTAGAAATAAGCTCCTGAGTGTTCATTTTATACGGCTACAAAATTAATTATTTTTCCTTGAATATAGATTACTTTTTTGATGCTTTTGCTCTTTAGGTGATTTTGCACATTACTCTCTTTGATTGCTAACTCTTCTACTTTAGTTTTGTTTTTGGAGATTGCAGAATCAACTACAATATTCCCTCTTAATTTTCCATTTATCTGAACTACAATAATAAGTTCATTCTTTACCAAAAACTTTGGATCAAATTTCGGCCAAGAAGAATTATGTATTGAGGAAAATTCCTTTTTTCCATTTAATAATTGATAAAGTTCTTCACTAATATGTGGCGCAAAAGGCGCAAGAAGTTTTACAAACACTTCAATTTCTTCTTTGCTAACAGATTTTTGTTGTGAGAGAAAATTGTACCACTCCATGAGAGCCGCAATAGCAGTATTGTAATTTAGTTTTTCAATATCCCCTGTAACCTTCTTAATTGTTTTATGCATTATCTGAGGGCTGGTGGCGACAGAGGAAGGACTCCCAACAGGACCCGCTGAAAACAATGCCCATATTCTCTTTAAAAATTTAAACATTCCCCCTGTACCAGTATCTCTAAAATCTCCTCCTTGACTAAAAGGACCCATAAACATTAAGTATGTTCGTAAAGTATCTGCTCCAAATTTCTTGATATACAAATCGGACACCACTATATTTCCCTTGCTTTTACTCATTTTTGCCCCATCTTTGATTATTAATCCATGTGCACGGAACTGTGTAAATGGCTCTTCGAAGTTAATTAACCCTAAATCCTTAAGGGCCATGGTCATAAACCGCGAATATAGAAGATGTAGCACTGAATGCTCTGCTCCGCCAATATACATATTTACGGGAAGCCATTTTTTTAGCCTTTCCATATCAAAAGCAGTATTATCTATATCAGTTGAAGGATATCTTAGGAAATACCAGGCGCTGTCCAAAAAGGTATCGGAAACATCTGTTTCCCTTTTTGCTTCTTTTTGGCATTTCGGGCATTTTGTTTTATAAAATTCTGGATGATTTGCCAAAGGAGACTTACCTGTTCCTAAGGGTTTATAGTCTTTGATAAATGGCAACTCAACCGGTAAATCTTTTTCCGGAACGCTCTGCCAATCGCAAGATTCACAATAAATCATTGGAATTGGCGGACCCCAATAACGTTGTCTTGAAATCAACCAATCCCGAAGATGGTAATTAATTTCTTTTCTAATCTTCTCTGGAAATAATTCTATTAATCTATCTGATGCTTGAGAAACTTGAAGATTATCAAATCTGCCCGAATTAATAAGTTTTCCATAGATACCCTCGTAGCAATAGGCATAATTTTCTTTAGTCTGCCAATCCAACTGCCCTCCTGAAATTCCAATCTCCTTTCCATACTTAAAAGCTTCGTCAGCTTCGTCTGGCAAAGTAAATATTTTATTTTTAAAAATAACAGCTCTCAAACTCCCATCCGCATCTGCATACCATGAGCCAGGCAGTAAATGATTCTGTATAATCTTTAGATAATCATTTTTAATATAATCTCCACCTATAACAATTAATCCCCAATCATAATAATCTTTAACATACATTCCTTTCGCTGCTATATCTTTTTTAAATTCTTTAACTTTAACACTTTTTCGCATGATCAATGACTGAAACTCATTGTATGACTGAATAACTTTTATTATCGGAAGTTTATATTTAATCGCAAAATCGTGATCACGTTGATCATGCGCTGGAACAGCCATGATTGCACCAGTTCCATAGCCCATTAAAACATAATTTGCAATCCAAACAGGAATTTTTTCATTATTTACGGGATTAATTACATATAAACCGCTGAATACGCCTGTCTTCTCTCCTGCTTTCTCTATAACAGTTTTCTTTTTTGCTTCCTCAACGTATTTTTTAACCTCTGCTTTAGTAATATTTGTAATAAGAGGATGTCCCGGAGATAAAACTAAAAAAGTCGCACCAAATAAGGTATCTAGCCTGGTGGTAAAAACCTCAATCTCCTTATTCTTAAGCCTTGAGTCATCAATTTCAAACTTGACTAAGGCCCCTTCTGATTTCCCAATCCACTGCTTTTGGGCGATTTTGATCTTTTCATCCCAATCAATCTGGTTCAAACCATTAAGCAACCTATCAGCATACTTTGTAATTTTGAAAAACCACTGTTCTAAATCTCTTTTTTCAATTATTGAATTGCAACGTTCACACAGGCCTCTTTCAACCTGTTCGTCTGCCAAAACAGTCTTACAGGAAGGACAAAAATTAACCGGAGCCTTCTTGCGATAAGCAAGACCAGCCTTAAATAATTGGACAAATAACCACTGTGTCCATTTGTAATATTCAGGTTTGTATGTCTCTACCGTTCGCGACCAATCAAAACTGTTTCCGATGCTCTTTAACTGTCTGTAAAAGTTTTTTTCGGAGATCTTAGCCTGTTCTGCAGGATGCATACCCTGCTTTATTGCGTAGTTCTCGCTATGGATTCCAAATCCATCAAGACCAATAGGCTCAAAAACCGATTTGCCTTGCATTCTCTGAAATCGACCATAAACATCTGCGCCCGTAAAAGCATACATATTGCCAACATGCATTCCTTCAGCCGAGGGATACGGAAACATCATGAGATTATAAAAAGGCCGGAGCTCTTGAGCGAAGTCGAAAGACATATCCAAATTTGGAGAATAAATTTTCTCCTTTTCCCAAATTTTCTGCCATTTAGCTTCAATTTCCGATGGATTATACTTTTGATTTATACTTTTGAGTTTTGACATTTGATTTTTTGAATTTGGATTAAGTATATCACATCTTCAGCTTGCATTTTAAAACGTGATTATCTACGATTGAGTTATGATTATTGATTTAAGACTTAGAATTGGATACTGGGCTATTGGCTTATTAGGATATTTGTTTATTGGATTATTTTTGCCTTCTGCTTACGCACAAACCATGTCTAACAACAATTACATTATAAAAATGCAGGAACTTAATCCGACTGCTGACATTAATGTCGATAATAAACCCACGGCTGATAATCTTAATCCAAGCATTCCAGAGGAAACAAGTTTTAAAGTTAGAATGGGAATTAAAAACTCCGTAGCTTCCCATCCCTTTTCTATTTTGCTTACCTCTAACATTATTGATTTTGGAATTCTCAGTCCAACCAATCCCATTATTCGTACAGTAGATTTAAACACAAATAGCGAAGCTGTTTATGGATATTCTGTAATAGTCTTTGAAAATGAATCACTTACGGCATCTTCATCAGCAAAAAGAGCATTTATTCCCGACACAACTTGCGACAACGGCGAATGTTCAACTGAAAATGCATCTGAATGGACCAATACCCTTACTTATGGTTTTGGATATCGTTGTGACAATATAACCGGAGTTGATTGCAACGATTCATTTGCCAAAACTAATTTCTACAAACACTTTCCCAATATTGCCAATAATGACGATCCCCAATCAATCATGGCTGGAGTTGGCTCAAAAGACAAAACAACTCGCATATCTTATAAAATAAACATTCCAGGAACTCAAGCTCAGGGTACGTATAACAATATTACTACATATATCGGCGTTCCTAATTTCTAATGAAAATTAATAATTTAAAATTGAAAATTTTATATTTGACCATTTGCTTATTGGGGTATCTATCTATTGCTCAAACAACGAATGCAATACCTTTGAATTTAGCTATTGATCCGCCCATAGCTACAATTAAAGCTATTCCTCCAGCAATCATAACTGTTCCATTAAATATTCAAAATAAAGGAGATGCTCAAGTTTCGCTTCAAATCCAGCTTAAGCCCTTTAAGGCTAAAGGAGAAAACGGAGAGCTCGAATATACCAGAAAGATGCTAGGGGTTTTCGGAAGCACTCAGATTTTGGATGCTGGGGTACCTATTGAAAGCGTAACTATTAATCCAAAACAACAAAAAAAATTGAACCTGAGCATAAATATATCACAAGATACAATCATATCAGACTACTATTTTTCAATTATATTTACCTCAACAGATTCTTCCTTGGCTAAATTCAATTCTTCTATGAATAATATTGGGATTGCAGCTAATATTTTACTATCTGTTGGGCCAAAGGAAACGCCCAAAACTACTTTAGAGGAATTCTCATCTAATATCTTTTTTGAAAAAGGCCCGATTCCTTTTACGATCAGAGTTAAAAATGCAGACGCTCATTTTATAGAGCCAAAGGGCGAAATCACGATAAAAAACATGTTTGGCCAATTCATTGGCAAGCTTAGCTTAACAAACGTAAATATCTTATCAGACTCCATCCGGGCGATTCCGAATGACACTTACATGCAGGAACTAAAATTAAAAAACAATTTGGGTGGAAAAACAAAAAATCCCTATGATTTTAAACATCCAATAGCCTTATGGAAAGAAAATTTTCTTTTAGGATTATATACTGCAACTCTAAATATTTCCATGTCTGATGAGGGTCCTATTTTTACAAGAACCATTCACTTTTTTGCTTTCCCAATCCAAACCCTAATCATAATTGTAATTATTATAATTACTGCAATTGCTGTTATAAATAGGCTTAAGTTATATGAATAAAAATCGAATATAGATATAATTATAGATATAACCACGCACTCAAAGTGTCCATCTCAAGCTTTACTTGCAAAGCAATTTAGCCCTGTAGATACACATTTTAACTATTCTAAGTTAAAGAAACAGAAATTGATAACTTTTCTTGACTTTCAAGTACAATAGCATGAAATAATTAATCATTTCGGTCAATAACGTTTACCCGCCTAAAATCTAACTTTTATAGCTGAAAATACGGACATATTAATTAAACTAGCTCATCCCCATAACCTAAAATAAAACTTTACTTTTTCTATCACTTTATGCTTAGCTCTGCTAATTATATTCTTTCCTAGGCTAAAAAATGACAAGAAATTTATGTAAAAATGACCCAAAAAGGAAGAATACATTTATCACCATTGACATATTATGATCTACTCATGCCCCAGGATGATAGGCACAATTTACGTATATTTTTCTAAAATAATTACTTCATTTTAAGAAAAACCGTTTTCACTGAGTTTTCACAACAATCTTTAAAACAAGTAGACATATCACATAACATCATTCTACATCAAGAATTTATCAATTTAGCCTATTGACAAGTTCCCCACAAGAACCTATTCTAATTGTATGCGTTTATTTTAAATTGTAGTTGATAATTCATATAATCTGTATAATTTCGTAGCTAAATGAACTTTTTGCAACAATTTATCAGTTTTCTCTTAAGTCAAAGAACAAAACCTTCTTTGTCAACTGTGAAAAATTACAAAGCGGATATAGGACAGTTCATGAATTGGTTTGAGAATGAATACAAATCCCCTTTTGATCCCTTAAGAATAAGCATACAAACATTTGAAAAATATATAGAGACAAGAGGTCTTTCTGAAAAATCTATGAGAAGACATAAGTCTTCTTTGCGTAAGTTTTTTAACTTTTTAAAAACACAAAAAATAGTTAATTTTGATATATTCCCTACTCCAAATTACAAAGAAAAAATTGCAGCTGACCCATGGATGATTAATAACTTTAAAAGCTTTCTTTATGATAACAGAAAAACTGATCTTACTATAAAAAACTACATCAATGACGTAAAAAGTTTTTTTATCTGGCTTACAGAAGTAGCTTTATTGAAATATACCTGGAATGTAGCGGACAAGAATCTGTTAAACAAAATTAATGCTTCTGTTGTTGAAGAATACAAGCAAAGATTAATATCAGCCAAATTTTCTCCTGCAACCATCAATAGGAAACTTTCCTCTTTAAGGAACTATATAGGTTGGGCTATAAACCAGGGGTTAATTTCCTCACGTCATACTGATTCTTTACCCGGCAATACACTGCGTAATCAAGTACAAGCAAAAACTCCAATGCCTCAACCCGAACGCATCATAAATGAAAAAGCCTCTTCCTCTTATTCCTCTTTCCCACCGAAAAGATTAATACAGAAGAGCTTAATAGGGGTTAATTTTCTTTTTGATAATCTACTTATATTGCCGCTTGCCCACACGATCGAAGCAATACAATATCTGCTCTGGAAAACCACTGGAAAAAAAATATTTAAAAAAAATATTATCTTAAAGTCAACTCGAATAATTGAACCTGATAAGATATCTAACATAAAAAGGGAATTTTATGCTCCCCTTAATATTTCCACTCACTACTTACCAACTCATAAAAAAATTTGGCATTACATTCGTTACGTTAGACCAAATTGGTACAGAACATATCATTCATACTCATTTTCCCATTATCTTCACTTTGCAATACTTACGATCTTAAGCTGTGTAATTGGCTTTGGAATATACAATAGTTTTTTCGCGATTAACAATCATAAAGGAAATGTATTGGGAGCTAATGTCAATACCCTACCTCGAACCTTATCTTTCCAAGGAAAACTAACCGATTCATCAGGAAATCCGATAATCAAAGAGACGAATGTTTTATTCTCTCTTTACGATAATGAAAGTGCCCCTTCCGAAGCCGCCCTTTGGCAAGAACAGAATACTATTCAGCCTAATTCAGAAGGCACTTTTTCGATAATCCTTGGAAATAAAATTACTATTCCCGACACTGTTTTTAACCAAAATTCAAGGCTATTTTTAGGAATTAAAATTGGCAGTGATTCTGAATTGCGACCTCGCCAAGAACTACCAACAGTAGCTTTTGCCAGTAATAGCGAGACACTGCAAGGACTTGAGCCAATTACCAACTCTACCAAAGCAGATAATGTAATTTTAGCTTTAGATTCTTCCGGCAATCTCAATATTGCAGATGCCAAAAAACACACTTTTCAGACAATTGGAGGAAATTTTATACTTTCGGGAAAGGTTTTGTCCTTAACTACTGTTCCTGGAAGCAATAGTAATGTTGAAATCGCGCCTGACGGAACAGGACTCATTGACTTTACGAAACCCATACAGAATAGTACAAGCAATAACAACCTTATGTCTGCGCTAGGGTCGGTAGAATTTGATGATTCCGTAGCTATACTAGCAACTACAAGTGAACAAGCGGCTTTTTATATCAATCAAAACTCAACAGGTCCACTTATTAACGCCAATGTTAATGAAATTGCCAAATTTACTGTGAAAAACGATGGATCCGGTAGTTTTGCCGGAGACCTTGGAATAAATGGCAATAATCTAACAAGTTCAGCCACAGCTTTCAATCTTTTAAATTCAACTGTTACTACGCTGAACATCGGAAGCGCAGCTACAGCAATTAATTTAGGTATTTCGGGTGGAAATACTACAATAAAATCCAATTTAATTTTTCCATTTTTATCATCAAACGGCGGCATTTTATATGCAAATGGATCAGGAAAGATTTTTCAGACATCATCTGGCTCAAACTCTGATTGTCTTATGGGGGGAAATGCTCCTTTTTTTACTCCTTGTTCTAATATCAATATCTTAAATCAAGCTAATGGAGCTACATACTTAGGCAATGCTACCGCAGATTTTCTTCTTGGCGGCTCTTCAACAACTTCTGCCAAATTTGCTTTTATTAATATTAATTCAGGCATTCCAACTGCCTCCATATCAGGAAACATTACTCTTAATTCTGCAGGAGATATACAAACAACAAATTTTCAACCACTAACCATAGGCGGATCCACAACCGGAGGAATAGGACTATCTCCAGGATCTTCAACTCCTTCTTTATATATCGCAAATGGAGGAAATGTAGGTATTGGAACAACCACACCAATTAATGCTCTTGATATTAATAATGGCGGAGGAATACGCATAGCATCCGGTAGTCCTTCAGCTTCAACTTCAATGGTTTTATATAACAATAATGGTACTTTAATGTGGAATGATACTGCTCTGATAGCTTCACCAAGCGGAGCTGATGTTGCAGAATACTACGGATCAAAAGATTCAACAATTGAAACAGGAGATCTTGTTATTGCTGCTCCTGGCGCAGTAAATGTTGGATCAAACAGCAAAGCATACGTTAACAAATCTAGTTCGAGTTATCAGGGAGGAATAATCGGAATCGTTTCAGCCAATCCTTATGAAACATTCGGCAATAACTTCGATAAAGGTGAATATTTTTTTCCGGTTGCGCTTATTGGACGAATTCCTGTAAAAATTAGCCTTGAAAATGGACCAATCAAAGCAGGAGACCTTTTGACGTCTTCTTCAATTCCAGGAGTAGCAATGAAAGCAACCAAAACAGGTCCGATTATCGGAAAAGCATTGGAAGATTTAGATACAATAACTGAATCAAAAGCTATTGGCTTCTATGATCCTGAAGGTAAAACATACTGGAGTAAAACTAGCCTTCCACAGGATATTCCCAAAAAATCAAACATAATTACTATTGTTAAAATTTATGCCTTCATGAATGTCTCTTGGTATGATCCGGGAGCCTATCTTGCCCAAAACGGAGATCTTATTATAAAAAGTACTGGGTCAAACGGTTATTCTATTTCCAATTCCAGCAATGAAAATCTAACTAATATCGGAGGCTTCCTCGAAATTATTTCAGCAAATATTAAAGCAGGGTTCATCCAGACATCTGAAATTATTACAAATTCTTTAATTGTTACTTCTGATTCTATAATAGTTAACGGACAAAATCTTAGAGATTATATCGTCAATGTTATTAGAGATTCCGGAATTATTAAATCCGATATTGTTTCTCCAATTATCAACACTAATCAACTCTCAGCAAATATAATTTCGCCTTTGTCTTCTCTATCTTTAATTGTAAAATTAAGCACACCATCAGGATCTTTAATCGTAGAAAATGCAAGCGGATCTGCAGTTGCTAAAATTGATGATCAAGGCAATGCTTCTTTCAGCGGCACTATCAATAGTAACTCTCTGGAAACAAACGATGCGAGCATCAACGGAACTTTAAGAGCTAAAAATATTATTGCCGATTCTATTCAAGGCTTAGAGGCAAAAGTCTCTTCAATTGCAGCTGCTACTATATATAGTAGTAAATATGCAGATCTCGCGACCTACTCTGCTCAGCTTACCTATGTACCTGATTTTGCTGCGGAGAGAGCTCAATTTAATCAGGGACTGATGGTCTTCGGTTCAAGCAGTCTTGCTGATCTTTCAATCGCAGGAAATTTTTCAATCGGAGGAACAATGTTTATCTCAGAAAATTCCATAGAAACTTTGGGGACAGATTTGTCTCTCCAGAGCCTCAGGCAAGGAGGACTTTCAATTATGGGCGGATTAGTTTATGTCAATACCGATGGCAATATTAAAGTTCAAGGAGATTTAACCGTGGCAGGGAAATTGGCCGTAAACGTTATTTCTCCTCTCCCGACATCCGATTTGGTCGTGAAAGATGCCAGCGGATCAGGTGTTTTATCCATAAATCAAGTTGGAGATGTGATGGCATCAGGTTCAGGGACGTTTGCCAAATTGAATTTCAGCCTCATCCAGCCTGTTTTGGCTGTTTCTGCAACAGAAGTAATCGCGAGTTCATCTGCAGGAGCTACTAGTATCGCTCCTTATCAATCAGAAGTCACTATCAGAAACTCATTTGTAACAGATAAATCTGTAATCTATATAACTCCCGTTGGAACACCCAGCGCTGAAACTCCATTTTTGATGCGCCAAATCCCCCATGAATCCTTTACCGTCGGAGTTCAATCCCCTACCAACCATCCTCTTGATTTTAACTGGCTAATTATTAATTAAACTGGCAGTCATTAAAATCACCTGCTAAAAATATTTCATCCTGTAGAAAAATTGCAATAATTTTTCACAGGACTATTAAAAACTACAGGATTGTTTTTTGATTTAATAAAATTAGAGGATTAGATTGTCAATAAAGTCCATATTTGCATTTGCAATGCCGAATAAGCTTATTAATGT
>CAIQLZ010000104.1 GCA_903872785.1 Candidatus Levyibacteriota bacterium | reverse complement strand
CGATGTAATTCCGCTCCCCAGAGCGGAGCCATAGTTCTGGTTCTCCAATGCAACCAGCAAAGTATAATCCTGCCACTTTGTATCAGTCGGCGTATTGCTCATCGTCCAATAATAATAACTATTGGTTTTGGGATCCTTGAGCGGAGTCGGATAATAAACTGCCAGCCGGCCGGAATCCTGCGAGAAATCACTATATAGCACACCGTCCCAATCGGTAGTACCGGCCCATGTTCCCCCGTCGAAATAGTCAAATGACTCCCAGTTGGTATGTGGTCTGGGAAAACGGTTGTAATCCTGATTAAACATTGTCAGGGCACCTTTTATGGTCGTAATATCAGAAATCCGCCGTGTATCTCTGGCTTTGCTTTGAGCGCCGGAATAACTCAAAAACACTACAACCGCCAAGATGGCAATAATGACCACCACAACCAGAAGCTCAATCAAAGTAAACCCTGTCAAATAATGCTTTCTGAATTTGTACAGGGTAAATGCTTTTTTGAAAAATTTAAATTTTATTATTTCCTCCATCTTGACAGTGCCAAAAATATTGCCAAAATTATTTTTAATTGCAGGTTGAGCCAGAGCAATTATCTGTAAAATTTGATAAAACATAGTTCCAATTCGGCGAACGGTAGCTACTGGAATTCACTGGCCAGATACCTGTCGTTGTATTGCTTGCTAAAACTTCCATTGACGTCCAAAGTCCGTAAGTTGAAGTAGAGTAGACCCCAATAGTAGGAGGATTTGTGCCAACCCATTTTTGGGCTTAATATCAATTTATTGCACCTAATTCCCCAAAATATGCTCCACAATTTTATCTCTTAACTCTTTTGTAAATCCTCTGTGCATATTAGTTTTTTCTTTTAAAAAGCTGAAACTACCCTCCAGTGAGTTTGTAGTATTTGGAATGTTCAGTTCGGGGTATCTCAGGTAAGTAAATAGGAAGGGAAGATTGTTTTTTATGCTTCGTCTGGCCGATCTCACCCGCTTATGGGTGTAACACCATTTTCTGGTAACCGGATCGGTTGTTCTTTCTTTTAAGAAGGAATCCCATTTGTCGCACCATGTCACGAACTGGGTGGTGAACCTTGCTTCGGTGGTGAGAGTTAAGGTATCAACAATTGCTTTCAATTCGATGCCGGCTTCCAGTTTGGGATTACCGGTTAAATATCCTCTGATAATTTTCTTCTGATGGAAATGGCACATCTGGACAGGGATGTCTGAGAATAGACTTCTCACTCCGGGTCTGCCATCCAAGGTAATTGCTCTAATCGTAAAACCGAGTTTTTGAACTTTGACTCGGCCTTTTTGGTATTCGTAAATCGATTCATACATGATTGATGCGAAGTAAACATTCTTCTTTAATTCAGGGACTCGATAGATTAGAAAGCCACATGCTCGGCCGAAGAAGGTGGCATCAGCAACAAAGGTGTAGCCGTCAGGCGCAACCTCCTTTTTCAAAGCTTCGGCGGCATCGATCTTTAATCTGACCCAGTTGATACTCCTGCCGTATTCTTCTGACAGGTCTTTTAGGGTCGACCTTTTGTTAACATACTTTTCAAAGATAACCTGCTCTAACCGGGTTGTCCTTTGTTTGTTTTGGAAGTAATTTTTACAAGTTTTACAGTAATACCTTTGACGGGCTTCAACGATGCTTTTACCTTTTCTTATACAGTCATTTGAGCCACAGTTCGGACATTTTTTTTACTCATTTTTACAGAACTCCGTAATTATTTACTAATTAATGGCTTCAGCATAGCATAATTAGTTATTTTAGGTGCAATATTTTGCTATTAACCCAAATTGCTTGATCGCCGCTTCGACTGCCACCCTGTCATTGACTATGACACTTTTATTTTCCTGTCCCTTTGGATTCTTAATCGGATGCGCTT
>CAIQLZ010000103.1 GCA_903872785.1 Candidatus Levyibacteriota bacterium | reverse complement strand
TACAAACAATTGCTTCATCCAAATCAGGCAATTTATCCTGCATTTGATCTGCATAATACCTATTCTTTTCTGAGAATATTTTTCGTTGAAAGCGTAAAAAAATACGCTGAGATTCCGCTCTGGAACCCTTTTTCGTTCGGAGGAGAGCCATTCCTCGGCAACAGTCAGTCTGCCATGTTTTACCCCTTAAATATTCTGTATTTTCTTTCCCCCGACCTGATCTTTGGATATGTATACCTGTTGGATTTTTTCTTATTAGGCTTATTTACATATTTATTTGCCAGAGAAATAAAATTAGAAAAGTTCAGCTCTTTCATCTCGGCAATTACCATGATGTTCAGCGGAATTGTAACGACAAAGATTTTAAGCGGACACATCGTGATTATGGATGCACTAATTTGGTTTCCTCTCCTGATGTTGCTCTATGAAAAATCTATTTCCACAAACAAATATCTTTATTTTATTCTATCCGGGATACCTATCGCTTTAATGCTTTTGGCGGGAAACGTCCAAATAGCAGGTTATTCCCTGTTTGTCGCGTTATTATATCTTCTCTTCAGGATAACCGACAAAGGGTTAAGGAATGATAATTTATTAAAAAGTTTATTCCGGGGCGTACTTATTTCAGGCATTTCCTTACTTATTGGCTTTTCTCTTGCTGCCGTTCAGCTTATCCCAAGTTATGAATTTTCCCAACTTTCTGTCAGAGCCGGCGGCCTGCCATATGTATGGGCATCTGATTTCTCATTTCATCCGTATCAATGGATATCGATATTTCTGCCCCATTTTTTTGGCTACCCATTAGATGCAAATACATACTGGGGATTTAACGGTAATTTTTGGGAAATATGCGCGTATATGGGAATATTTCCGCTCGTTTTGGGTTTTTTACCTATTTTGCTTAAGCGAACCCGGTTAATTATATTTTTTACCGTTCTTGGTATATTTGCCTTATTATTTTCCAGTGGAAGATTTTCGTTTGTTTTTCCGTTCTTTTTTTATCACATACCCGGCTTTGCGTTATTTAGGGCCCCTGCAAGATTTCTATACATATACGGGTTTTCAATTTCTATTCTCGCCGGTTTTGGCTGCAACACACTATTCTCTGAAAAAGTTTTTACAAAATATAAAAATCCGTTAAAAAAACTTTCCTTAATGCTCTTAACTGTAATTAGTGTCTCCTCCCTGGTTTTAATTGCCATATATTTAAATTTAATAAATATACCCAATATTCTTCAATTACATGGATATGCAATCGGCAATAACTTGCAGGAAATTAGGTTGTTGATGGTAAAAGATTTATTCTTATTCATTATATTATTGATATTTTCAGTTGGAATACTAATTCTTAGAAATAAACATTCAGTTAATATTGGGGTCATTAAGATATTAATTTGCGGATTAATCTTATCCGACTTATGGATATTTGGGTTAAAATTTTACAGCACAAAAAACTTAAATGAGATTTATCCTGCTTTAACTGATCTTAAATATATAGGAATGAATTCTTCTCTATTCAGAATATTTGATATTGACGGAAAATTGATAGAAGAAGCCGGAAGGAATAAAATTTATTCTGTAACCGGTTTTGAATCACTTTACTTAAAAAACTATCAAGATTTCCTTTGGTTGGCAGGTGATCACGCCAAAACTCCTTATGAAGGTTTTTTTACCTTTTATAAAATTAGTAATTTCAACATCCTAAGATTGTTAAATACGAAATATATTGTTACGGATAAAAATTTAACTTCTGACGTTATAAAAAAAAGGAGTAATCTATATGAGCTGAAAGATACGCTTCCACATGCTTTTATTGTCCCAAATGCAATTGTAGTTAATAACAAAAATAAATTAATGGATAATTTAAAAAATACATTATTTGATTATAAAAATAACATACTTCTTGAAGAAAAACCTCCGTATCCGATAAAAAATTCCTCCTTATATCAACCTGTCAAAATCACAAACTACTCCCCAAATAAAATTGAGCTTTTTGTAAATTTAACAAAGCCCGGATTTTTACTATTAAGTGAAATTTGGTTTCCTGGTTGGAAAGCTTATGACAACGGAAAGGAATTAGAAATATTTAAAACTAACTATATTTTCAAATCAGTTTATCTTTCAATCGGGAAGCATTCCGTTAGATTTGTTTACCGACCCGGCTCTTACGAAACAGGCAAGAAAATAACTTTTTTTGCCATTTTACTCACCGGAATAATTTTGCTATTTTATAGGAAGCACAAAAATAAATAAATATCCGAATACAATTTATGTTTATTGAACTCATACACTGGATTAGCGATAAATTATTAGACAATCCGCATATGTTCAACTCCGTGCGCTATTTGCTTGCCGGAAAACAAATGGGAATGAAAAAATTTGTTGCCAGTAATTTAAATAAGTATAATTGTGGGATAATTGCTGATTTTTGCTGCGGAACCGGGGATTTCGCTATCAGTTCCCCATTTAACTCCAGATATTATGGGTGGGACTTAAACAGTGATTTCATTAAATATGCTGAAAAAAAATATCATCAGGATAAAAATAAAAAGTTTCTAAAAGGAAATGTTTTAAATTCGGAAACTATATATAGAAAAAAATTTGATGCAGTTTTATTAATATCTGCTATGCATCATTTATCTGATAAGGAATTATCCGTATTACTCCCAAAAATTAAAAAAATTTCCAAAAAAATTTTAATCATTGCGGATATAATTCCCGACCCTCCGCACTTTTTACAAAAGTTTTTCGTTAAAATTGATAGAGGACGATACATAAGACCGAAAGCAGAAAAATTAAGAATTCTCAGAAATTATTTTAAAATTGTTAGCAGCGAGCTTATTCCGACAAAAAGCGCTATTCAATTTGGCATCGTTTGCGAAGTAACAAGTGTAAAAAAGTCATAAAGAAAGCTATACTTATTAAATAATTTTCAACTTAGGTAAGGGGAAAATAAAATGACCGCCCTCTTCAAGATATTTTTTCTCTCTTTTCAAAAACTC
>CAIQLZ010000102.1 GCA_903872785.1 Candidatus Levyibacteriota bacterium | reverse complement strand
GGAAAATCAGGCGCGGGAGAATGTATGGCTGCCAATAAAATAAAAGGGATAAGAGCAATGCTCGGTTTCAGCAAAGAAAACGTAGAGCTATCCCGACTTCATAATGATGCTAATGTTTTGTCTTTAGGAAGTATGTTTGTTAACGAAAAATTGGCAGAAGAATTGGTAATTACTTTTATAGAAACAAAATTTACAAATGAGGAAAGACACATTAGAAGAATTAATAAAATTAGAGAATTAGAAAATAATCAAACTTGAATTTTGGAGAAAAGATAACTTCCCAATAATAAAAACGCAGAGGTAACGATTGCTAAAACCGTAAAATCTAAACTTAAACTGAAATTAGAAACTCCAATGAGCGTCCCTCTTAGGCCATCGACACCGTAAGTCAAAGGATCTATTTTGGTTATTATTTCCATAATTTGAGGCAGTCCTTTTAGAGGAAATAAGGCTCCCGAAAGAAAAAATATAGGCATAATTAAAAAATTCATAATCAGCTGAAACCCCTGCATGTCTTCAAGTTTTGAAGCGATTGCGGTACCAAGTGAAGTAAAAAGTACGCCGATTAAAAATATAAATAAAAATCCAAAAGGGAGTAAAAAAATACTTGCGGGACGAAATCCCACAATTAAAGTTAACAACAATACAATAACTCCCTGAATTGCCCCAACTGTCGCTCCTCCCAAAGTTCGCCCGAGCATAATTTCAAATCGTGAAACCGGAGCTACCAATGTTTCTTTTAAAAACCCGAATTGCCTGTCCCAAATTATCTCAATTCCGGTAAAAATTGAGGTAAACAAAACGCTCATGGCAATAATTCCAGGCGCTAAAAATTGGATATAATTTCCTCCTCCCGCCTTACTATATACACTCCCAAAACCAAAACCAAACGCAAGCAAAAATAAAAGGGGCTGAGCTAAAGATCCGATAACCCTAGAACGAGACCTGAAGTACTTTTTCACCTGTCGAAGCCATAAAATATAAATTACATTCATCTTCCCCCTCCTCTTCTGGCTTGCCTATGCTGTCTCATTTTGTCGATATTACTTGCTTCTTCATCTCTAATGGCGCTACCCGTCAATTTTAGAAAAGCTTCTTCCAAAGAATTTGTTGCGGTTTGCTTTTTAAGCTCCTCTGATGTTCCGATTGCAATAATTTTACCTTTATCAATTATCGCAATACGCTGAGCAATTTTTTCTGCTTCTTCCATATAATGAGTTGTAAAAAATACAGTCATTTCCTCTTTTTTTGAAAGATTTTGAACATACTGCCACATATGATTTCTTGTTTGGGGATCAAGTCCCAATGTCGGTTCATCCAAAAATAAAATTTTTGGGTGGTGCAAAAGACCGCGGGCTATTTCCAGTCTTCGCTTCATGCCTCCTGAAAATGTCTTAACTAAGCTGTCTTTTCTATCAAAAAGCTCAACGAAATTTAGTAAATCTTTTATTCTCTGGGCTATTTCGCCCGACGGAACAGAATATAAAACTGCGTGGAGTTGCATATTTTCGTAAGCTGTCAAGTCATCGTCAAGGCTCGGATCCTGAAAAACAATCCCAAAGGATTTTCTGGCATTATCTTTATCTTTTAAAACATCAAATCCGTTTACAATTACTTTTCCCTGAGTTGGTAAAAGAAGTGTAGTTAAAATTTTTATCGTAGTGCTTTTCCCTGCACCATTCGGACCCAAAAAAGCAAATATTTCTCCTTTTTTAACTCCAAAACTAATGTTGTCAACGGCAACAAAATCACCAAACCTTTTCGTAAGGCCAGTAACTTCAATGATATTATCCATATTCTAATAATATATCATTATTTGATATATTTACTTGGCACCCGCAGGCGTTCCCCCACCAACTCCCCTAAGCATTGGATTTAAAGAAACAGAATCTGCTGTTACGCTTCCATCGGAGTTATCTTTACCGATAACTAAAACTCTTTCTCCGATTTTCAAGTCTGCTTTTGATCCTATTGTTTGTTTGTTAACAACGGTAGTGCCGGAAAGCAAAACAATTTTAGTGCTTCCATCTGCCAGCTTAACATTAACTGAAGTGTCATCACTACTGATAATGCTACCCGTTACAGGTCTTCCACTTTGTTGTCCTGCCCGATTAGCAAATTGTCCCTGTCCGCCAAATTGTCCTAATCTGACAGAACGTTGAGCTTTTTGATATTGAATTCCGCCAAAAAAAGCTCCTACTCCAACAACAATTATAAGAATAGCCACTAATATTTTTGAATTCATGTATTTCCACCTCCTTTCAAAACTTTATTCATATCTTAATGCTTCAATTGGTGAAAGATCTGCTGCCTTTTTTGCCGGATACCAACCAAATAAAATACCAATTCCTCCCGATATCCCAACCGCTAAAAGGATAGACGTAATAGATATTGCTGGAGGCAAGCTCATAAAAGATGAAATAATTAAAGATAAGATAATTCCCAATATCATTCCCAATATTCCACCTACGATAGTTAAAATAATTGATTCTACTAAAAATTGAGTAACAACTGTTTTGTCTTTTG
>CAIQLZ010000101.1 GCA_903872785.1 Candidatus Levyibacteriota bacterium | reverse complement strand
GCGCTCAAGACAGGGGAAAATAATTGTTACTTATCAGGCAGTTTCCAATAGACTTAACCAATTGGTTGCGTTATACTACAAGCTTGTAAGCAAAAATCCGAAACAAGGAGAAAAACTTTTAGGCGAACTAAAAAGATTAAGAAATATTCAGGACATTTTGGTGCAATGTCTTGTTTGGGAGCCAAAAGGGCAACTCAATAAGGGAATGGTTTCAAAAGAAGTTTGGGAAATGATAAAATAGATTTTTGGATCGGTAGTTCACTGGTAGAACGCTTCACTGATAATGAAGAAGTAGATGGTCCGATTCCATCCCGATCCACTATTAAAGAGCGTAGCTAAGCAGTAAAAAGAATAGTCCTCCAAAAAAGAGTTTCAGATATGCTTTTGGTATAACTCCAGCCCATTCTTTGTGCCACGGAATATATTTTTTACTAAACTTTTTGAGGCCAAAAGAGGGATTAAGAATAAACCAGAAGAAATCTTCCAGTAGCTGAAAAAATAAAAATAATGCAAAGATTTTTAATTCAAGAGAAGTACTCCAATTTAGGCCTAGAAAAAAAGGAAAATGAAATAGCAGCAAGAAGCTGGAAAACATGAAGAAATGATAGCCTGTTAGCTGATAATTTCCTAAAAATATTTTTGTAAATTTATTTTTCTTTTTCCATGTTGGTAGATTTTTAGCCCAGCCATTTTTTCCTTCGATATTTATTTCTGCCTTTGCGACAAAAAAGGAAAACAAAATTAAAAATAGAATATTCGACAATAACATTGTATGATTTTAACATAATCCGCCGGAGGAGAGAAATTATTCGTGAAGAATTGCTAAGAGATCTGGTTTGCCTTTTTGCTTAACTAAATCTAAGTTACTAATTTTTCAATTGCAAAAATAATTATTTTAATGTATTATCATTTTTATGTCACAAGAGAGTGAAACATTTTTTACAGCAGTTGGTTGTATGGATGGGCGGGTGCAGGAGCCGGTTTTGTTTTTCGGGCAAAAAAAATTCAATGCCAAATACGCAGACACAATTACAGAAGCAGGACTAGTTGGGTTGCTAGCAAAGGATAATATTGATCAGGCACTACTTGATTCAATTAGGAAAAAAGTTTTCATTTCACTTGAAAAACATCATTCAAAAGGGGTTATTGTGCATGGTCATCAGGAATGTGCAGGTAATTCTGTGGGAGATGAGCAACACAGGAAAGACACTCTCAGAGCAGCCGAAATTATTAAATCTTTTGCACCTTCAGGAGTTTTAGTAATGCCCGCTTTTGTTGAAAAAAATCATGATGATTGGATTACTAAAGAATTAATTTAAATTTATGGTTTTGTCGGATAGGGATATAAAAAAAGCCTTAAAAGAAAAAAGAATTGTTATTACACCAAAGCCTGATTTTAACGAACAACTCGGTTCTTGTTCGATTGACCTTCGGCTTGGAAACGTTTTTCGGATTTTTGAATATAGCAAAAACGCCTACATTGATCCTTCCAAAAAAGACTACAGCAATGAGATAACCCGCGAGGTGACAATTAAAAATGGCGAAAAGTTTGTTATTCAGCCCGGGGATTTTGTTTTGGCTGTGACTTTTGAAAAAGTGAAGATTGCACCGGATTTAATGGGTAGACTTGAGGGTCGTTCGTCATTGGGAAGATTGGGATTGGTTGTTCATTCGACTGCTTCTATTTTTGATCCGGGATGGGATGGCAAACCTGTTTTGGAACTTGGAAATTTGGGGAGAATGGCAATTTCACTTACCTGCGGCATGCGGATTTGCGCAATGACTTTCGAAGAGCTTTCCAGTATCGCAGAAGTTCCGTATGTAAAAAAGAAACAGGCAAAATATGTTTTTCAAGATCGTCCAATTGAATCCAAAATCCATCAGGATAAAAAATAATTTCTTATGAAATACCATATTGGATTTGATATCGATTTAAAGAAAAATCCGTATAAAGGGAAATATATTGTTATTGAGGGGATTGACGGAAGCGGAAAGACAACTCAAGTTGAAAGAATCGTTGCTTATTTCAAAAGTAAAGGAAAAAAGGTGATTCAATCCAGAGAGCCGCGGAAAACAGGAGTAATCGGAGAAATTGTTCAAAAAGTTTTAAACAGAGAATTAAAGATGCCTAGGCTTGCCCTCCAATATTTATTTGCGACCGATCGCGTACTTTCACAGGAGGAAATAATTATTCCGGCTTTAAAAAGAGGGGATATTGTTATTTCGGATAGGTGCTTTTGGTCGGCAATTGTTTATGGGATTTTGGACAGGACAGGGGGGAAATATGATTATAAAGAAGCTGATTTCATGCTGATTGTCTATTCGATTCTATCCATGTATCATCGGTTTATCAAACCCGACTATACTTTTTATCTGAAGATTGCCTTGAATACTTCCTTGTCGAGAATTCAAGAAAAAGATGACATAAAAGAGATTTACGAAGACAAAGAAAAACTTAGGAAAGTTATTGAAGGCTACAATTGGCTAAGTAGGCAATTCGCCAAAGAAATTATTGCCATTAACGGGGAAAAACCGATTGACGAAGTTATGAGGGAAATTATTTCAACCATAAAAATATGATTTTAGGACCAAAAGAGCTTTTAAGACTGGTAAAAACAAAAAAACTCGTTGAGGGTTTGTCGGAAAGGGAGCTGACTAATCCCGAAGGGGCGGGATTTGATTTGCGTCTTGGAGAAGTTTATCAAATATCCGGAAGTGCATTTTTGGGCGAAACGCACCGGAAAACGCCTGAAATCAAGCTGATTAAGAAATATGATCAAAAAAAGACTTATAGTCTGAAGATAAAGCCAGGAGAGTTTTACCTGGTTAAGACAATTGAGAAAATTAACTTGCCAATTGACCTGTCTGCAGTGATTATTCCCAGAACCACAACTTTTCGCTCAGGCATTTTTATAAGAACCGGTCCGATTCAGCCCGGATATCAGGGTGAGCTTACTTTTGGGCTCAAAAATGAAGGATCGGTTACCGTCACAATTGAAATGGGAGCTCGCTTCGTTCATTTAATTTTTCATGAGATTAAAGGCAGCGGAAGTCAATACCGTGGGCAATGGCAAGGCGGCAGAGTAACGACCAATAAAAAAGAAAAGCAAGTTTGAAATAAGAGGGGGTGAATGAAAATGGAGAGTAAAAAAGCTAATCTTAATGATATACCGCAGGGAGTAAATGTAAATCTTGCAGCCGACAAAGTGCAGATTTTATATACGGATTCCGTATTCATATCATCGAATAATTACGGAATTGTTTTTAATGTCGCGCAATCGATTGATGATAAAAACCAACAGGTAGTAGCCAGAATCGGCATGTCCAAAGAACATGCCAAGGCCCTCTTGGATGTTTTGGGAAAGCATTTGGCAATGACAACGCCAAGCAAAATAAAACAATAATAAATATGAAAATACAACATCCTGAGTATCAGTATTTGGATTTAGCCCGAGAAATTTTAAAAAATGGTCTAAAACAGACCGATCGCGGAACCGGAATTTCAGACTACAGCGTTTTCGGAGTAAAACACGTTTATGATTTATCTAAGGGTTTTCCTCTTTTAACCACAAAAAAGGTCTATTGGAATGGTGTTATTAAAGAACTGTATTGGTTTTTTTCAGGCCAGACGAACATCAAATATTTAGTCGACAACAATGTGCACATTTGGGACGATTATCCATACAAAATTTATAAAGAAAAGAATCCG
Source organism: Candidatus Levyibacteriota bacterium (assembly GCA_903872785.1). GTDB lineage: Bacteria > Patescibacteriota > Microgenomatia > Levybacterales > UBA12049 > GWB1-37-8. Next base: position 474 of record CAIQLZ010000101.1, on the reverse strand, counting down.
AAAGCAAAATTAACCAAGGATGAATTTATTCAAAAAATTAAAGACGATAATAAATTTGCCAAAAAGTGGGGAGAGCTGCCCAGGATTTACGGAGAAATGTGGCGCAAATGGCCAACCAGAAAAAAGGGCAAAACCATAGATCAGTTAAAATGGGTGATCCAGGAATTAAAAGATGATCCTAATGCCCATAATGCGATTGTAACTTCCTGGAATCCGGAATATTTATATACAATGGCCGACAAAAAAGATGCGTCCCGTTTTCCGATTTGCCACAATATGTATCAAGTCAGCAGAAGAAATGGAAAATTATCGTTACTTCTTTACCAAAGAAGCTGTGATTTTTTCTTGGGAGTGCCTTTTAATATCGCAAGCTATGCATTGCTTCTTCACCTCTTGGCAAAAGAAACAGGGCTCAAAGAAGGAAAACTCGTAGGATTCTTGGCAGATGTACATATATATGAAAACCATATGGAT
>CAIQLZ010000100.1 GCA_903872785.1 Candidatus Levyibacteriota bacterium | reverse complement strand
TCCTGCTCCACTTCCCACCAACACTCCCATCCCGAGCGCAACTTTCACCCCGACCAGAACTCCTACACCGATTGCAACTTCTACCCCCACTCCCATACCGACTTGTCCTTCTTACACCAGTTGCGCAACCTGCATTATTGGTGCTCCTTATACCTGCGGCTGGAACGGCAGTGCCTGTCTAAGCGGTACCAATTCCTGTCCGGGAGGAGCTACATGGTATTACGGAAACTGTTCAACTAATATCTGTTTTGTGCCGACAGCTACTCCGACTAATACTCCTACCCCGACCAGAACTCCTACTCCACTTCCCACCAGTACCCCCACTCCGACTGTAACTCCTACTCCACTTCCCACCAGTACCCCCACTCCGACTGCAACTCCTATTCCAACTCCCTTTATGCCAATGCATGCACTTTTGCAAAATCAGCCTGCATCATTTTCGACTTACACTATGGGTCCTGGAGATCCAAGCATAGCAGGTATGAATTTAGGTGTTTATCAAAGTGGGAAAATAACTGCTTTATGGGATTATTCTCCTGGAGGGACAAGAGTGCTTAAGCTCTATGCTAATGGTGCTACAGTAGCAACAGCTACCGTTGTATCTAGCGGAGGGCAATGGGTGCAAGCTCCAATTAACCCACCCATTAGCGTTAATAACAATACTTCTTATCTTGTAACTACGTATGGAGCAAGTCACTACGTCACCAGTTATATCTATAGGATAGGCATTAAGGTATCTTGGCCTGCTTCGATACAAGACTGGGCATGTATATATGAAGGGAGTTGGTGGGGGTCTGGCGCTGGGTTCTGCAATACCGTATTGGCTGGAATTATCGATGTTACTTTTATTCCTGATTAATTTTTTAGTTATTTTTGTTTGGAGCAGTTGATGCAAACCTGAACAGTATTAAATTTGGCTAGAAAAGAAAGTGTGTTCTACTAAAAATAGTTTAAGAATGAAAAGGATTTATTAAAAATAGTTTTATTCAGTCTGGTTAAGCTTCTCGTAGTTATTGCATCTCTAGGGATCACAGTAATGCATCCTGGAAATATAGTTAGTAAAATAGCAAGAATAAATTTACAATTTATAGTTGTTTTAAGAATTAAGTGGAGTATAATAAAAAGTATGGCTAAAAAACAAAAAATCTTAACAAAGACAATAATAAGGGTAATTATAATAGTAGCAATTGTTTTATCGCTTGTCTTATTTTTACTTATTAAAGCGCAATCTAAAGAACACATTTCTATTTCCAAAAACCCTTACCTTAATGCCGATATTCAACTTAAAACGTATAAAACAGAAAGTGGATGGGGTTATGATATTTATAGCAATGGTAAATTATTAATTCATCAACCCAGTATTCCGGCATTACCTGGCAATAATGGTTTTAAAATAGAAGCTGATGCGCAAAAAGTTGCAAAACTAATTGTCAATAAGATTAAAAGAAAGATCATGCCTCCTACATTAACCCTAGAGGATTTAAAAATTCTTGGAATTGAGAAATAAAACATGAGATAGCCTAGAACATAGTTTAGTTCAAAATGCAGGATTTTTCAGAAAAAGAACTTAAAAAATTATATATTTCCTCTGTCAATTCACATAAAGGGCAGAACGGAAAACTGCTCTTAATTTCCGGATCAAAATTATTCCACAGTTCGTCTTTGTGGGGCCTGAAAGTGGCTTCGCGGATTGTGGATATGGTTTTTTATTCCTCAGTTGACGAAAATAATAAAATAGTGCAGGATTTGAAAAAAGAATTCAGGGATGGAATAGTTGTTCCGCGCAGTAAAATTGAAGATTATATTAAAGAGACGGATTGCATCTTAATTGGCTCAGGACTTCCAAGAAAAGATGGAGAAGAGAAAGGGGATGATGATACAAAAGAATTAACAGAAAATTTATTGAAAAAATATCCAAAGAAAAAATGGGTGATTGATGGGGGTAGTTTGCAGGTAATTAACCCCGAAATAATTCCCCAGAATTCAATTATTACCCCTCATTCAAGGGAATTTAAAATACTTTTTGGTATAAATGTATCTGAAGAAAATATTAAGAAAATGTCGAAAAAATATAGGATCGTGATACTAGCCAAAGGTCAAACGGATTTTATTTGTCAGTCTTTCGGCTCCGCTCAGAGTAAAGCTCGGTGCGTCCGAGTTTCAGGTGGAAATGTTGGAATGACCAAAGGAGGAACAGGAGATATTCTAGCTGCTTTAATAGCCTCATTTTATTGTAAAAATAATGCGTTTTTGTCCGCTTGTGCCGGAAGCTATATTAACAAAAAAGCAGGAGAGAATTTGTTCAAACGGGTTGGTTACTATTTTAATTCTTCAGATTTGGTTGACGAAATTCCAAGAATAATGAGGGATCTTTTAATTTAGTTTTTATGTATATACCAAAGTTTATTATTACAAATAAAATACTTAAAAACATTGGGGTAATTGAAGCTTCTAGGGAGGTAATCGATCATGCGCCGCTTCTGCCTTATTATGAAAAGCAATTTAGGCAGGATGCATTAATCAGAACAGTTCATTACGGTACGCATATTGAAGGAAATGAACTTAATTTGGATCAAGCCGAGAAAGTGTTAGCAGGGCAAAATGTTGTGGCACGCGATCGGGACATCCAAGAAATTATCAATTATAGAAAAGCAATGGAATACATTGATGGGATAAGGATTAATGATAAAGGATTAATGATAAATGAAGATTTAATCAAAAAACTTCATAAAATAACAGTTAACAAAATCTTACCGGTTGAAAAATGCGGGGAATACAGAAAAACTCAGGTGGTTATTAAAAATAATCAGACAGGACATGTGTCTTTTCGTCCCCCGAAGCCATTGCTGGTTTCACTGCAAATAAAGGATTTATTGGCGTTTATAGATAGCTCTCAAGAACAAGATATTCATCCTATTTTGAAATCAGGAATTGTTCACTATGAATTGGTGAGAATTCATCCTTTTTTGGACGGAAATGGACGAGTTGCAAGGGCATTGTCAACTCTTATTTTGTTTTTGAAAGGGTATGATATTAGAAAATTCTTTTCATTGGAAGAATACTTTGATAAAAATGCAGAGGATTATTATTCTGCTTTACAAAGCGTTGAAAAAATGAGAGGAGATTTAACATGCTGGCTGGAATATTTTACCCAAGGCTTAGCAATTGAACTTGCAAAAATAAAAACAAAAGTGGAGAAAATTTCAGTTGACGGAAAGTTACGGGAAAAACTCGGAGGCAAACCACTATTACTGTCAGATAGGCAATTAAAAATAATTGAATATATTCAACAGGCAGGATATTTACAAAATCAGGCATTTGAAAGTCTTTTTCCAATGGTTTCCGAAGATACGATTTTAAATGAACTAAAAGTATTGCTGCAAAATGGCATTATCAAAAAACAGGGCATTACTAAAGGTGCAAAATATGTGATGTCAAAATGATTTAGATCACATTTGATGATTGGAAAATCTAATTAAGATTTTCATAATATGCTAAAATAACTATAGAATGTTATTTAAAGACCTCTGTTTGTATTTTGAAAAACTGGAAAAAACCTCATCGAGACTTAACCTTATAGATATTCTTGCTGATTTGTTTAAACATTCATCTTCTTCGGAAATTGAAAAAATTGTTTATTTAAGTCAGGGAAGGATTGCTCCGTTTTTTCAAGCTTTAGAAATTGGCATGGCAGAAAAACAAGTTGCTCAGGCAATTGCTCAGGCTTACAATTCAACCAAACAGGACATTCTTAAACTCTACGGTAAATTAGGGGACATTGGTTTTACAGCAGTCGAGGCACATTTAAAATTTGTTAAAGAAGGCAAAATTCAGAATTCTCTTTTCGCGGAAAAACCTACCAAGATGACAGTTGCTGAGGTCTTTGATGTCTTAACCCAAATTGCCAAAACAAGCGGTTTGGGAACGGTTGAAAAAAGACAAATTTTACTTTCCGGTTTATTAAAAAGAGCAGAGAGCAATTCCGTAAAATATCTAGTGCGGATTCCGCTTGGAAATTTAAGGCTTGGAGTCGGAGATCCAACTATTCTGGATGGATTGGCAAAGGCCGCATTAGGAGATAAGAGCAAAAGAAAATTATTGGAAGGAGCTTACAATCGGACATCAGACTTGGGACTTATTGCTAAAACTTTATGGGAAAAAGGATTGAATGGCGTTTCGAAATTGCAGGTTATAGTCGGAAAGCCAATCAGATCGGAACTCTGCGAAAGGCTGCCGAACAGCGAAAAAGTAATCGAAAAAATGGGAGTTGTTGACGCCCAGCCAAAATATGACGGATTCAGAGTGCAGATCCACAAAGACGGCGACAAAATTTCCATGTTTTCCAGAAATCTGGAAAACATGACGCATATGTTTCCCGAGCTTATTGCGGGAGCTTTAAACCAAATCAAGGCCAAAACCGCAATCCTTGATTCCGAAGCTTTGGCTTATAATCCTGAGTCTGAAGAATTTTTGCCGTTTCAGGAAACAACCAAAAGAAGACGCAAACACGGCATTGAGGAAATTGCCAAGACTTTGCCTTTAAAAGCTTTTGTTTTTGATATTTTGTACAAAGACGGAAAATCTTTGATAGACACGCCATTAAAAGAAAGATTAAAAATCCTTAAGGAAACTATCAAAGAGGAGGATACGCTAATAGTTTCTAAAACTCAGGAAATTTCCGATCCGAAAACTTTATCTTTGATGCTTGAGGATTCTATTTCTAAGGGCTTGGAGGGGGTTGTAATTAAAAAAATTGATTCACTGTATGAAGCCGGAGGACGAAGTTTCAATTGGGTAAAACTTAAGCGTCATTCAGACGGAGAATTGCAGGATACAATTGATTGCGTGGTTTTAGGATATATATTCGGAAAAGGAAAAAGAACAGCTTTTGGGGCAGGAGCTTTGTTGGTCGGGGTTTATGATGATAAAAATGATGAATTTGTGACTGTTTCAAAAATAGGAACAGGCTTAACTGATGAAGAATGGCGGGAAATTCACAAAAGAGCGGATAAAGTTAAAGTTAGCAAGAAACCTGCACGGGTTAGCTCTGTTATTGAACCGAGTGTTTGGATAACGCCAAAAATTGTTATAGAAATATTGGCTGATGAAATAACCCGGAGTCCGATTCATACCGCTGGTGCGTTTGTAAATCAATCAGGTGAAAGGGAATCTGGATATGCATTGAGATTTCCTCGTTTGGTTTCATTTAGAACAGCAGACAAAAACCCCGAAGACGCAACTACGGTTAAGGAATTAATCGAAATGTACAATTTACAAAATAAATAATATAAAATCAAATCTCAAAAATAGAATAAGGAATGAAAACAAAAGACAATTTTATAAAAAGAGTTTTAAATAATCTGATAATTGATAAGTTAATATTGGAGACTAATGAGTGAGTAAGAATTTTAGTAGCAAGTATTATTGCAATGGATAGATCTCAAGCTAGATAGGATTTAAGATTTTATTTTTAATATTTAATTTTTTTATGGAGTTTGTTTCGGATTTGCATCTTCATTCCAAGTATTCAAGAGCGGTTTCGCAGCAAATGATTTTGCCGGAAATGGCCAAATGGGCTGCAAAAAAGGGAATTAATTTGTTAACAACTGGTGATTGGACTCATCCCCTGTGGTTAAGAAGTATAAAGGGAGAATTAATTGAAACAGGGGAGGGTATATATAAAGTCAAAAGTCAAAATGCAAAAGTCAAAAATGAAATGAGGTTTATTTTGACGACAGAGATTGCGAGTATTTATAAACAGGGAGATAAATTAAGACGGATTCATAATCTTGTTTTTGCGCCCGATATTGAAACAGTTGAGAAAATTAACAAGGAACTTCTTTCGAGAGCTTGTAATCTTTCCTCGGATGGCCGTCCCATTATCGGGCTTTCTTCAAAAGCTCTTTTGGAGATGCTTCTGAATATTGATAAAAAGATTATTTTGATTCCTTGTCATGCATGGACACCGCATTTTGGAATTTACGGATCAGCCAGCGGGTTTGATTCAATTAAAGAAAGCTTTGAAAACTTAAGCAATTATATTTACGGTGTTGAAACAGGAATTTCTTCGGACCCCTGGATGAATTGGCAAGTTCCTGAACTTAACAGTCGGGCAATATTATCTTTTTCCGATGCCCATTCACTGCCTAAAATGGGAAGAGAAGCAACGGTTTTTAAAATAGATAAAACATTGGAAAACCTTTCTTATATGGATATCGGACGGGCAATTGCGGGGCCGATGAAGAAAAATTTAAATGTAACTTCCGCTATTCAGCGTTCTGTGCCTAGCTCTATTGCCTATACAATTGAGTTTTATCCCGAAGAAGGGAAATATCATTACACCGGACACAGAAATTGCAAGGTAATTAAAAGTCCCCAGCAGATTAAGGAAAGCGGAAATATTTGCCCTAAATGTTCAAGAAAATTGACCGAAGGAGTAATGTATAGGGTTCAGCAGTTGGCCGGTAATATTGATTTCAGACCTTACGATTCAGAATTGGATGCAAACGGAGTTAATTGGATAAAAGATCCACGCAAAATTCATCCTCCTTTTGTAAAATTGGTGCCTCTTAATGAAATTGTTGCTGAAAGTATCGGATCTCCTGTAGGAAGCGAGAAAGTTAAAATTAAGTTTGACGAACTTTGTCTGGAATTCGGTTCAGAAATTAAAATTCTTCTGGAAATTTCGATTTCCGATATTGCTTCAAAATTCGGTGGAAAAATTGCAGAGGGAATTTCCAAGGTAAGAAAAGGAGACATTGTCATTGATCCTGGATACGACGGGGAATATGGAAAAGTAAAAATCTGGAGCGAAGAAAAACCTATTTTTCAGAAACAAAATATAGAAGCACAATTAGGATTAAAGTTCTGAAAAATTCAAATTATTAATATATGTTTGAAAATAGAGAACAAGCAGGAACTCTTTTGGCGCTCAGGCTTAAAAAAATAATCGCAAAAGATTTTATAGTCGTTTCTCTTCTTCGCGGGGGAATAATTTTAGGGAAAAAGATTTCGGATTATTTTAATATTCCCCTAAAATCCTTAGCAGTTAAAAAAATTGGCGCTCCCTTAAATCCTGAGCTGGGGATTGGCGCAGTAACTTTTGATAAAACCTATTACTTCAATAATTATATTATGCAAGAATTAAAT
>CAIQLZ010000099.1 GCA_903872785.1 Candidatus Levyibacteriota bacterium | reverse complement strand
TGTTCCTACCGGCACTGTACTTTTCGTTACAACTACTGTATATCCTTCTAAGTTTTCTCCTACTTTCTTGGCAACTTCGCAAACAACTGACAGATCAGCTTCGCCTGTTGGGCCTGAAGGAGTACCAACTGCTATAAAAACTGCATCTGAGTTCGGAATGGATTCCTTGTAGTCCAAAGTAAATAACAGTCTTTTTGCCTGAACATTTCTTTTTACAATTTCTTCAAGTCCCGGTTCATAAATGGGTAATCTGCCTTTTTTAAGATTTTCTATCTTTTCCTTTGTATGTCCAATAACCCACACGGTATTACCTAAATCTGCGAAAACAGAAGCTGTTACCAGTCCTACGTATCCATGTCCAACAAAAGTTATCGTCATATTTTTTTGTTGTCCTGAGTTTGCCTTAGGACTTCTTCAAGCCCTTCCTTAAAAGTTCTCATTCGGACACCCAATTTCAGTATTTTATCATTTCTTAGAGTTAATTGAAAAGGTCTTTGCGCTCTGTCTTTAAAAAACTCTTTTCCGGTAGTTTTTGATATCAAATCTTTATCAAAATTGAAAGTTTCCGCAATCAATAAAGCGGCAGCATATGGAGTTAAACTTTGACTTCCCGCAACATGAAATATCCCTTGAGAATTATTGCCGATAAGAACATCTAAAGCAAAAGCGATATCGTCAATAAATGTCGGCGTAAAAGTTTGGTCGGTAATTGCCAGTACAAATTTTCCATCCTGCAATTTTCCTAAAATTGCCCTAAAAAAATCTAGTTTTACAAAATTAGCCCTATAAGGATAGGCCGTACGAATAATAATCCTGGGGGAGTTCAGGCTTAGAACAATTTTCTCTCCTTCATATTTTGTTTGTGCATACCAATTGATCGGATTTGGAATATCTTCTTCGGTATATCCCCCAGCAGACGGATTTATTCCGTCAAAAATAAAATCCGTCGACATATAAATGAGTTTTTTATTTGTCTGCAAACAAGCATTTGAAATATTTCTTGTTCCTTCAACGTTTATTTTCCAAGCTTCCCCATTTTGCAACAAAGACTTATCTAATTCGCAGCTATCAACATCTGTTTTTCCTGCCAAATGAAGAATGATTTGAGCATCAGAAGCTTTTATTTTTTCTAATATCTGATCTTTATCGGCTATATCTATTCCGGAAGTTCTACTTAAATTTTCGAATTCGTATTTTTCTTTCAGGACCTCGACAATTCTTGATCCGATTAATCCCGTTAATCCAGTTCCCAAAATCTTCATAATTTTCCATATTGTTCTTTGTAATATTTTTTATATTCACCTGTTTTAACATCTTTCCACCAATTTTCATTTTCTTTATACCATTGAACCGTTTTCTCTAGCCATTCATTAAAATCATGAAGAGGCTTCCATCCCAATTCTTTTTGAATCTTTGACCAATCAACAGCATAACGACGATCATGACCTAGTCGATCTTTAACATATTCAATGGCACACTCATCTTTTCCCATGATCTTTAATATTTTTTTAACCACTTCCAAATTGGAAACATTATCAGTCATTCCGCCTACCAAATATGTTTCCCCAATTTTGCCTTTATTTAAAACCAGATCTATCGCACGGCAATGATCTGTGACATAAAGCCAGTCCCTTACGTACAAACCGTCTCCATACACCGGAACCTTTTTGCCCTCTAAAATATTCGTTATTGCCAACGGAATAAACTTTTCCGGAAATTGATACGGCCCAAAATTATTCGAGCAATTAGTAATCGTAATCGGAAGACCATAGGTCTCATGATATGCTCTCACTAAATGGTCTGAAGCAGCTTTACTTGCCGAATAAGGACTTCTGGGATTATAATTAGTTCGTTCATTAAATTTACTCTTATCATCAAGATCAAGGCTACCGTAAACCTCATCTGATGAAACATGGTAAAAACGTTTAATATTACACTTTAATGCAGCATCCAATAAAACTTGTGTACCAACAACATTGGTCATAATAAAATCTGAGGGATTTAAAATCGATCTGTCCACATGACTTTCTGCCGCAAAATGTACAACGCAATCAATTCCATCCATAGCTTCCTCAACAACTTTTAAATCGCAAATACTCCCGTGCACAAATGTATAATTAGGGTTTTTTTCAACTGCTTTAAGATTTTCCAGATTACCGGCATAAGTAAGAATATCCAGGTTGACAATCTTATCTTGCGGATAATTCTTCATCCAATAAAGAATAAAGTTCGATCCGATAAACCCCGCTCCGCCCGTAACTAAAAGTTTCATAATTTTTTCTCTTTCCTTAATTTATCAAGCATCAATATTCCTATCATGCTGGACGCATGGTTAATTTCTCCCGTCATAACTTTTTCTACAGCTTGCTCTAATGGCATTTTTACTACCGATATCTCCTCATCATCATCTAAATCAGTTTCCCCAAATTCTAAACCTTTTGCCAAAAAAAGATGTGCTTTATTTTTAAAAACACTTCCCGACATTTCAATCCTGGCTATTTCTTCAAGCTGGTTTGCGCTTATTCCGGCTTCTTCCTTTAGTTCTCTTTTTGCCGCCGCAATAGCACTTTCTTTTTTATCTACATGTCCCGCTATTGCCTCCAGGGCTATCTTCCCCAACATGTATCTGTATTCAGAAATTAAATAAATGTCGTATGCATTTGTCAACGGAAAAACCGATACAACGGTATTTCTTTCGGCAATGTGATGAATTTTTTCTATTCCATTTTTGTTTCTAAAAACTATCTCCTTAACATTAAAAAGTTTTGCCTTAAATACGGATTTTTGCGAAACAGCTCTCCATTGATTCATTATAATAATATTTATTGCAGCTCTCCATTTTTTACTTTTTCCGCAACTAAATTATTCGCTCTTAATAGCTCATCGAAGGATGTTCCTGCATCTATCCACCAATCTATAAGCTGACATTTCAAAGTACCTTCTTTTAAATATTGATTATTCAAATCGGTTACTTCCAATTCTCCTCTTGCTGATGGCTTAAGATTTTTTATAAAAGAAAATACGCGCTTGTCATACATATATACACCGGTTTGAGCTATGTCCGATTTGGGGTTATCCGGTTTTTCTTCAATAGAAATAACTTTTCCGCTATTATCAATTTCTATTACCCCGTATTGCTTGGACTGTGTAGGTATTTTTACCCCGAAAACAATAGCTCCTTTTTTTTCCTTGTTAAATTCCGAAATTGTTTTCTTTAAATTAAAATTGAAAATATTATCTCCTAAAATAACCATAAGATTATCATCTTTTGCAAAATCTTTTGCTAAATAAATTGCCTCCGGAATTCCTCCTTTGGGATTTTTCTGAATAGCAAAATACATTCTGAGACCAAAATTTTCACCTGTTTTAAGAAGACTTTCGAAATGACCTGAATGATCAGAAGATGAAGTAAGGAGAACATCTTTAATTCCGGCTCGCGCCATAGCCTCCAACGGATAATAAATCATTGGCTTATTGTAAATGGGCAGTAAATGCTTATTCGTAACCCATGTCAAAGGCCTAAGTCTTGTTGCTAGGCCTCCCGCTAAAACAACTCCTTTCATATTATAATTTCTTTAATCTAATAGTTACCGTTTACACTTAAAAGGAAAAATATAATTGTTAAACCAAAAGCGCCAATAAGTACATATTCTAGCACAATTTTTATATGTAAGTCGTGATTAATAAGGTGATGCAAAATGCCCCACAATACGTAGAAAAAAGTAGTCGCAATAATTACGCCAATTTGAAAACCCCTGTCCGAACTGGTATATGCCAGCAAAAAACTAAGGCTAAGTATAATAATAAGCGATATGTAATAAAGAATATGTTTTGATATTTTTTCTGTCATTAAATAACAACCCCCTTGCTCCATATCCCAATCAAAATTAGTATTAATAATAAATAAAGTATGTGATCAATATTGTGCCCTACGAAACGGGTAACTTTTTTCTTTTCTATAATAATCATATCCAATGTAAAAGCAAAAATAAATACAAAAATAAATACAAAATAAATATTTGAAGATAAAGATGAAGTGCCGACAAGCGGCTGCTTATGAACTGCCTGGACATTCTTGTGAATAACATTTGATTCCTTGGCTGTCGCAACCTCTTGAACTTTGCTTTTTGCAATAGGCATATGTAAATTACCAAATTCTTCTACAATTAATATTGTCTCTTCGCCGTTTAGCTTTCCCTCTTTTACTGCAAACCCAACGTCTTGGTAGTTTGAAGATAATACATTTGCTTTATGATCCGGACTTGCCATCCACGCTTTCATTGCACTATCTGCAGTTGCAAACCCCCTTGCCAAATTTTCCCCGGCATAAACATAGTTATATCCTGCAGATTTAATAAAAATCCAGGGAGTTTTACCGGTCGGAGAGTTATGGGCCCAATAATTATACTCAAACATGTCCTGAGCTTTCTCTGAGGCTGCCTGGGAAAGTTTGTCATTGAGAATTAATGAGCCAACGCCGACAGCTTGTCTTTCTTTATTTGTCAGGAAGAGAAGGTCTCCGGTAGAAATATCCGCCTTGATGCCTAAAACAGAAGGGAAACTCACTTTTATCTTTTGCAGAAGAAAACTTGCCAAAAAAAGAAATAGGATTGTTAATAATAAATTTGTATGATGCAAGACTTTCGCCCTGTGATTATTGGATTCTTTCGGTATGAAAAGATGAGACAGGAAATTCTTCATTTTCTCCATTATATCACTTGTACATAGGCAATATTATTTCTCCAACTTTCTTATCATTAACGGGAACCCCAAGAACAAAAGACAGGGCATTAACAATAGCAAGCCCCACCCTTAAACCCGTAAATGATCCCGGTCCGGTATTAACCTTAATTTCCGTAAGATCTTCCGGTTTTAGCGAATACTTCTTTAAAAACTTTTCGATCATCGGCAAGATAGTCTGCATATTCCTGGAAATTGTTTTTTTAGTCCGGACGTCTTTGCCATTAATAATTAAACCTACAGTAATTTTCTGATTATCCGAAGTATTAAGCAAAAGAGCAATTTTTAATTTTTTATTTATTTTTACAGATCCGTCTCTGATAATTCTCCAGGGTGTTTCTACGCAATCAATTATGGTCGAAACGTTTTTCTCCGAACTTACCGGTCCGGTTAAAACGTAATCCGCTTGCCTTACCAACTTTGAATTTAAGTCTGCAAACCTGAATGGCGTTTCTTCACCGCTGAAATTTGCAGATGGCGCAACAATCGGCACACCTACACCGGCAATTAGCTTAAGCAACATTTTATCGCCGGGAAACCTAACGCCAAGAGTATTTCTTTTATCTCTGGCGGGAAACGGAACCTTGTCCGGGTTACACTTTAAAATAATTGTAAGTTTTCCGGGCCAATAATGTTTGATTAGTTTATCCTTAACTTCCTGAGGAATTGGCAGTAGATAATTTTGGGCCATTTTAACCGAATCAACCAGCGTTAATACCGGCTTATTTTCCGGTCTTTTGCGAATTTTAAATAGTCTTTTTATTGATTCTTCATTATCAATCCTGCAACCTATCCCAATAGCCGTATCTGTTGGAAAAATAACTATTCCTCCTTTTTTGAAAACTTGAACTGCTTTCCTGATTTTATCCATATTGTAATTATACCAATTAGAAGAAGCTAAGAAGTTTTATTTGATTTTCTTTCTTCAATAAATTTATTGAGTGAAGATTTATTTATAAGATAGCGTCCTCCAAAATGGATTGCCTTAATCTTTTTTTTCGAAATATATTTATAAACCGTTAACGCGCTTAATTTTAGAAAAACAGAAACTTCTTTGACATTCAAGAAATTTGTTTCTATTGTACTATTCATAGTTTGACTGGCCCATAATATATCTTATACTGGTTGTATTGTCAAACTATTATTGATTTAAGGACCTAAATACAATTTTTCTTGCATTGCCGCCTTGATAATAAAATTTTATGTCGATTCTTTTCTCGGGTAAATAACTTTCTAGTTTCTCTGCCCATTCAATCGCAACAATATTATTCATATTATTTGTAATTTCATTAATTCCCAGTCCTTCAATAGCCTCTTTTCCCTCTGCTCTGTATAAATCAAGATGGTAAAAATTCAGAGCTTTCAACTTATAATTTCTAACCATTATAAATGTCGGAGAGATAATTCTATTTTTAATTCCAAGTCCTTTTGCTAATCCCTGAATAAAAGTTGTTTTGCCTGAACCCAATTCTCCATACAGGCAAATTACATCCCCCTTTTTTAAAACTTTGGCAAAACTATAACCCAACTTTTGTGTTTCACTATAGCTTTTCGTAATAAAAACTTTTCTTATAAAACTACTCCTCTTCATTCTGCACTAGCTCTCCTTTCTTAATTACTCTGAATGTTAGTATGCCACAGACGACCACCAAAACAACCCCTAAGACTACTGAGAAATTCTGAAAAACAGTATCCGGTTTCTTGGTCTGATCTGAAATTAGATTGCTCTCCGGCGAAAGAATGTCTAGATTGCCTCCCGCATTTTCTCCTAAAACAGCTGAGGAAGGAAGTCCTAATGCAGGCGTAACCGATGGCCCCGGGGTTAAAGCATTGACTATCGGAACGGGTGTTGGAGCTTTCGTTGGAATCGGGGTAGATGTCGGCGTATTTACTGATGAAGATGAAGGCACTGGAGTTGATGTCGGACTGGGAGTCGGCGTTTGTGTTGAAATAGGTGTATTTGTCGGGGTGGGGGTCAGCATAGGAGTAAGTGTTGGAGTTAGTGTTGGAGTTGGCGTAGGACTATTAACTACGGTTTCTGTTGTCGGTATCGGAGGGGCATTTTCATCGGCACAGACAAAAACAGGCTTAATGAAAGAAATATAAAATAATAATAATAAAATTGCAACAAATCCGACTACTGCCTTCATCAATTAATAATTTCTAAAACGTCACTTTATCTATTTCCCGTATACTACCAACTGAGTAATGATCTGTAAAGGAAATATTATGTCCGTTTGGAGTGAAAGGATCATTCATTTTATAATTTCCTGATGAACCGCTAATTAAGACCACGAAATGATCAGGAATCGGACCACCATCATAGGAAACCCCAGCTACGACAGGATCTCCGGATGAAAGCGTACTGTCAATTATTGAACCTACACGATTCGAAGTAGCCCCATCGGCTGTAATAGTATATTTGAGATAAGCCGGAAAATAAGATGCAAAATTACCCGAATTTGAATTAATTGTCTGGGGAGTTACGCTACGATGGCTATAATGAGTGTAAACCATAGCCATTGATGTTACCAAGCATCCATCGCTTGCGATAGTGTATTGTGTATTATTCAACGCCGAATTGCCCCACTGACTATCCCTCTGATTATAATAACAGCCTGACCATCCATCATCACAAACAGTTTGATTCGAGAGAATACTTGCTCCCCCATGTGCTGCTGCAAAACTAGAAAATGCAGCAAGCTGTGCCATTGCTTGATTACGAAGTCTCTCGTACTCTGCTTCACTTCCTTGAACATCTACTAACAGCTGCTGTTTTGCAACTTTCTGTTGATTAAGCTGAGTGGTATAAGATTCCAGTTGAATTTTTAGTGTCTCTATTTTTTTCTTTTTATCTTCAAAGATATTTTTTTGATTTGCATAATCATTTTTTGCCTGCTGAACATCATAGATAAGTCTCTTATCATGATCTTGCGCAATTCTAAGATAATTTAATCTGGCTAACAAATCAGAAGCGTTAAGGGACGATAAAAGCATTTCAAAAGGCTGAACGCTTCCGGCCTCATACGTCGCAACAATTCTATTCAACAATATTCCCGTAATTTTATTAAGGGAATCGGAAAGCGCAGATATTTTTTTCGTTGCAGTATCAATATCTAAGGTCAAATCAAGTATCTCTTTTTTATTTGCCTCTATTTTTGCTTCTGTTAAATTAATTTGACTATCCATAACAGTAATTTCAGAAGAAAGAGTTTTTTCCTGCCCGTTAGTATCTGAAATCTTGTTATTTAAGCAGGTAAGATAATCACAGCATTTTAAATTTTCGCATCCCGAAACGCTTCCACAGGTTGAAACTGCAGAACAGTTTTGATCAGAATAAACAAAGTTATTAACAAAAAACAGGCCGGAGATGAATGCTAAAAAGAAATAGAGGAAAAATATTATTTTTTTCTTCAAAAAAAACATACATAAATCATTTGAGATACCTTAACACCGCCAAAAAACTGGAAAGCACTCCCAAAATTATTGCTGTCAGTATTTCTATACCCAACAAACCAAATACGAAAACTAAGGGAAGAGGAAAAATAGGCATTCCCTTAAGGAACGCCGATAAAAAAGGCGTTGAATACCATAATACGCTAGCTGAAATTAGCCATCCCAATATTGCCCCAACTATCCCATAAAAAATTCCTTCAAATATAAAAGGCCACCTAATATACCATCTGGCTGCTCCGATAAGCCTCATAATTTCTATGTCTTGCTTTTTATGCGATATTTTAACTCCTATTATAATTACCATAATAAAAATAGAAACCAACGATGAAATAATTATCAATCCTAATCCTATACTTCTTAGGGCATTTGTCCACGATGTCAAAACAGAGACAACATCTTTTTGAAAAACTACTTCGGAAACCAAAGGAGAATCTTTAAGCATATTATTTATATCAGACAAATTTTCAATTTTTACAGTTGATATCTCAAGCGATGCGGGTAAAATGTCCGCCGTTACCAATTCCAAAAGTAACGGATCGTTTTTGTTTTGTTCTTTGTATATTTTGAGAGCATCTTGTTTGGACACAAATTTTATGCTTGCAATCTTATTAGTTGCATTTAATTGATTTTTAAGATTATCTATATCCGTTTGTTTTACTTCCTGCTTGAAAAATGCAGTAACTTGGGGGCGAGACTCGAAATAGTTAATCGCCTTTGAAGATCCATAAAGCAAAAAGGTAAAAAAAGAAATAAACAAAAAGGTAAGAGTCATCACGAAAACCGCAGCAATAGCTTGATACGGAGAACGTCTGATGTTGCGCCAGGTAATTTTAAAAGTCTTCATCTTGCTCCTTTTTCTTTTCTGCCTGTTTGGATTTTTCCTCCGGCTTCTCACCCTCAATACTTATAATAGCTGATTTATTTTCAGAATGCTCCGGATGTGCTTTGAATTTTTTTCCGCTTATTCCCACCAGTTGACCCTTATTTAAAGTAATCACTCTTTTTGAAAGTGCTTTTACAACATCTTCATTGTGAGTTGCCATAATTATAGTTGTGCCTTTTTTATTAATTTCCTCCAAAATCTTAACAATCTCTTTAGCTGTCGCTTGATCTAAATTACCCGTTGGTTCATCTGCCAATAAAATGTCCGGCTCAAGAGTCAAAGCTCTGGCAATCGCTGCCCTTTGCAACTCTCCACCGGCAAGCTGAATCGGAAATTTATCGCGGTGAGAAAGTATTCCGACTTTTTCCATTATTTCTTCTACTATTTTTGTAGCAGCTATTGAATCTATTCCGGAGATTTCAAGAGGTAAAATAATATTTTCGAAGATTGTTCTATCCATCAAAAGTTTCAGGTCCTGAAACACTACTCCTATTTTCTTTCTAAGATGCGGTATTTTATTATTAGGAAGTTTAGCGACATCCCAATTGTCTACTATTACTTCTCCAACAGTTGGCAATGCCTCACGAGTAATTAGTCTAAAAATTGTGGTTTTACCAGATCCAGTTGGACCTACCAAAAAAACAAATTCCCCTTTTTCTACTTCAAAACTAACATCAGTAAGTGCGAAAATTCCAGTACGGAATTGTTTTGAAACTTGAGTTAAACGTATCATATGAGGTTATACGATTTATTCCATTGCCTCAACGCGACCAACATCCATCAACCAACCTGCGTATTGAGCTGTCTGCGTTTGCCCCCAAACTTTAATCTTTTTTCCGACAAATTTTGCTAAATCTACGCTTGATGAAACAAGGTAAACATTTTGACTGTCTCCTCCCGTCCTGACCAAATGAAATTGTCCTTCTCCGTTAATTCCTCCATTTTTTAAAGTGCCGCTTGCAGTGTCTTTAAATGTTTTCGTATCATTTGAACCGACGATAGTTCCTTTTGATGCTTTGGATGAATCTATTGTGCCGGATATAAGCGCATTGCCACCGCTTACATTTCTATTGCCTAATAGATATCCTGTCATTACGCCCATAACTGCAGCTATAATAAGAAAAATAAATAGACTTTTTGTAAAAACAGAATTCATATTCTCAGGATTTTGAGAAATTTTCGGATTTTGAATTAAGGACTTTTGCGCCGACTTATTCTTGTCCATTCCTATACTTTGAGTATTGCATAAAATTTTATTTTTAGCAACCTCTAAAGCTTGCGAAGCTCTTCATCTATAAATTCATCCAAATCCCCATCTAAAACAGCATCGGTATTTCCAGTTTCAAAATTTGTACGTAAATCTTTTACCATATGATAAGGATGTAATACATAGGAACGAATTTGATTTCCCCATCCAGGAGTTTTATACCCGCCTTTTAATTTCTTTTCTTCTTTTTTTCGTTCTTCTTCTTTCAGAATCCATAACTTCGCGCGTAAAATCTTTAACGCATAATCTCTATTTTGTGCCTGAAATCTTTCAGTTTGAGCTGTTATCACAATGCCTGTTGGTTTATGCTTAAGCCGGACGGCTGTCGAAACTTTATTGACATTTTGCCCTCCGTGGCCTCCTGACCTATAAAAATCCCATTCTAAATCATTTTCTTTTATCTTTATGTCCTCGCTATCGCTGATATCAGGCAGTACTTCAACCAAAACAAACGATGTCTGACGTAAATTGTCCGCATTGTAAGGAGACAATCTTACTAAACGGTGAACTCCGGCCTCATTTTTTAAATATCCGTAAGCATATTCTCCAACAACTGTTATGGTAACGCTTTTGTATCCTGTTTCTTCTCCAAATGTTTCATTAATTATTTCTGATTTAAATCCTTTTCTTTCACAATATCTCGTGTACATCCTGAATAGCATTTTCGCCCAATCCATTGCCTCAACTCCTCCCTGACCTGCATGAATTGATAAAATTGCAGAATTTTTGTCATATTTTCCTGACAAATAAAGAAACATTTCAAGTTCTTCCAGCAATTTTTTCGCTTTCTCAAAATCTCCGGCAGTTATTAATTGTTTTAATTCTTCTGCTTTGGCAATTTCCGCTTGAAGGGTAGACATTTCCTTCATCTTTAAGGCAGCTTTTTGATGGTCTTGCCAAAAATTAGGTTTTAAGCTTTCCGCCTCAATTAATCTTATCTCCTGTCTTTTTTTATCAGGATCGAATTTTGTCAATAATTTATTAACTCTATTTTTTATCTCATCCATAATTATAAGCCGCAAATTTTTCTGCAAATTTCTTTCGCTTGACTGCTTGGATATTGCCCCAAAGACTTTATATCATTAATTATTTTTTGCACTTGAGGAGAAGAAGACGCAATTTCCAATATATCAAGACCCGAAACTTCCTGCTTAAGATTGTTAATTTTATCTTTTACTGTTTCCTGAATATTTGTTTTAGAGTCAGGATTGGTAGTTTCTCCTTCAGTCGAAATTCCCTTAACTGCTATTGGCGGTTGAGATGAGCTTTTATGAAAAATGCGAGCCCTTAAAAAATATCCAATTATCGCCAACAGTATAAACAAAATAACAGCTATAAAAATCCTCTTTTTATTCCAGGATTCTTCTGTATTTTTTTCTTCCATGAGGCTATTGTAGCATATGTTATAATTTCTGCGGATTATTTACGCGCCATCATTTTATCCACAATAGTTTTTTGGCTAACGGTATTAAAATAGGGGAAACACTAATCTCTAAATTCTTTTATATCTTTATGTAATTCTCTTTTTAAATCTTCTACGGTTTTTTTAATTTTTTCTTCTATATTATCCACCTTTGCGTTTAGCAACTTCCAGATTTTATCATGATCTTCCGAGGCAAGATAAATCAGAAATGCTTTCTTATCTTCCGAATTGAGCTCTGATAAAACTAAATCTAAAATCTCATGATGGATATTGGAATCAATTAAAGAAATTAAATGCAATCTCTCTTCCGGAGTTAAATCCATATCTCCCAACTCTAAAGAAAGAGTAGACGTATCCACAATGTGGGTATAGAAATATTTTTTCCCCATAGCTTTAAATATCAACCGGACCTAATTTAATCTTATCATCCGGATCGTCAATAAAAAAGTAAAGCACAGGGCCCCTTAACGATCCATCAAACCTCTCCAAATAATGCATAACCTCAGGAGATCCACCCAAGTGTTTTCCTGTCCATTCTGCCGGACCCGCATCTGCAATATCCGCAACAACGGCCAATCCGTTATCGGGATTTACGACCAGCATTTTCCTGTATTTATAAAAATCTCGATATTCCGCAAAACGTTCATTAAAATCCTTTGACAAAAAAGTTTGAACGGCAATATAATATTTTTCCCTATCTTCATCTTCCCTGGTTAACGTCTCCTTTGAAGAAGCAAAATAACTCCAAGCGCCCAATCCAGGAGACATACTCTGTTGCCAATAAAGATTTCTATCTTTATCCGAATTAAAGTGGCTACTCAAATTATCTCCGGGGAAACGCACTAAATGTTGCTCTGCTCCAATAATTCCATAGTTCCTGTTGAGTCTTTTGCCATTCAGCTCCGGTGCAACCTTAATGCCATAGGTTCTAAGCAATATATCTGAAACTTTTTGTTCTTCATTTGCCTCCAACGGTCTTACGTCTTTGGGCAAAATTTTAGCTAAATCCGATATTAAGAATACTTTTTTGTCTATTATTGGCGCTACCGATTGCGCATTAGCAACGGACAAGGAGGGAAAAGGATTGGAAATTTGTCCGGTTAAAAGCATCAGTCCCCCCAAAGATCCTGAAATTAATTGCCTATAGTTACCTGCCAGCCATTCCAAAGACTCTTTGTGCTTATTCCAAAGTTTTTTTTGCAAATTTTCGTGCCTAGCCCTCCAACGGGAATTTAAGTCCCTGTAATGTGACTGCGTCATAATAACTTTCCTACTTACATTCTACAATTTATTTACAAATATAGTATAGTAAATATATGCCCATCTTTACAGCATTATTAGCTCTATTATTAATAACGTTAATTTTTTTTCTAATACTCTTAAAGGAGGAAAAAGAAAAAAAGGAATTTTTTCATGTTATGGCGCACAGATTCAGATCTCCAATTTCTGTCGTTAAATGGTACGTAGAATTATTGTCTAAGAAATCAGCCGGAAATTTGAATAATAAGCAAGAAGAATATTTTAAAGAAATTTATAGTGCAAGTGAAAAACTGAATGAATGTATCGATTCTTTAAATATCCTTTTGCAATTGCAGTCCAACAATCTTGTTGTAAAAACAGAAGAAGTTGATGTGAAAAATGTAATTACTCAGATTATTCAAAAACTGCAATTTAAGATTGAAAGGCATAAGCTGCATTTACAGGAAATTTATCCAAAAGAACAAAAAATTATAGTTCAAACGGATGCAAAACTTTTAAATATTGTCTTACAAAATATTATTGAAAACGCCTTAAAATATACTCCGGAAAATGGAAATATTGATATTAAAGTAAATTTATTAAACAAACAATTATCTATAGAAATAAAGGATAACGGTTATGAAATTCTCAAAAAGGGAAAATCGAAAATCTTCGCAGATTCCGTTAATTTTAAGGATATGGACTTTGGTTTGTATCTGGTTAAATTAATTATGAAAAAAATGAAAGCTCAAATTAATTTTAGATCCGAAGAAAATATAGGAACAATGTTTTATATTTCTTTACCTGTTCAGGTATTGACAAATACTCCTGAACTTATTTAAAATAAAACAATGGATAACAAAAAAATCTTAATAATAGAAGACGAAGAAGCTCTGCAAAAAGCTATTTCGGAAGCCTTAATTAATCAGAAATTTACGACTTTTACGGCAAGCAATGGAGAAGAAGGATTAGCGGTCTCCCTGAAAGAACATCCCGACCTTATCTTACTTGATGTCCTTATGCCAAAAATGGATGGAACGAATATGCTTCAAGAGCTAAGGCTTGATGAATGGGGAAAAACAGTTCCGGTTATTATTCTCACTAATGTAAGTCCGAATTCGGGCATTTCAATTAGCTCTATTCTCCAAAAAGAACCGGCATATTATTTTGTAAAATCAGATATAAATCTTGAAGGAATTGTTGATAAAGTCAAAGAAGTCCTCAAAATATAAAACTAATCAAAATAATGCCATTTTTTACGCTGGGGTATACAGCAAATAATTTAATAGCACTGCTTTCAGGCATGAATTCAAAAATTACCGACGTACAAACACAGCATAACAATGTAGGACAACAAATTGCTGGATTAACTCCCGCAAGCTACAATACTAATCCATCGGGAACAACACAAACTTTTCAAACCGCAAGGACAATAAAAACAGGCGCAAACGATCTGCAAATTGCATTTTCAGACGCAAAACAAATTATCCAATCTCTTAAATCTTCCGGTAGAGTTTCTCCGGTTCCTACTCAATAAATATCTTGCTCTATATAATGTTTTTTGTGAAGAAAATATAGTAAGATTTCAATAATGAGGAAAATATATAAAAAATTGCTAAACAAGAAATTGCCTGCTCATTCGAAGGATATCAGCATTGCAATAATTATTTTATTGCTTCTTCTCTGTATCGGCAGTTTTATTTTCTATAAATATCTTGCTTCTCAAATAAGATCAGATGTCACAACAATTACGCCGCTTACTTCTGATAACAATAACCAATTAACAAAACAAACTGTCAAAACCGTATCTTCTGCGACCTTCCGTATCCCTATCCTTATGTATCATTATGTTGAATATGTGCAAGATAAAAAAGACAAGATAAGACAATCTTTAAACATTACTCCGTATACTTTTGAACAGCAAATCAAGACTCTGCAAAATGCAGGGTTTACCTTTATGACAGCCAAAGAATTGGGAGATGCCATTGATGGGACAACGCAATTGCCAAAAAAACCTATTCTTCTCACCTTCGATGACGGGCATTGGGATTTTGACAAAGTTGTGCTGCCAATTCTTAAAAAATATCACATTAAGGCAACTGTATATATTATTACCGGATTTATAGGTAAATCAGATTTTATGACACAGAACCAACTGCAAGATGTTGTCAGTAGCGGACTAATTGATGTGGGTGCACACTCGATTCATCATGCAATGCTTAAAGGAAAATTCTTTCCGGTTGTAGCTTATGAAGTCTATCAAAGCAAGGCAATGCTAGAAAATACTTATCATATTTCAGTTGCTTCTTTTGCTTATCCTGACGGAGTATTTGATCAACAGGCAATAAATATAGTTAAAGGATCAGGATTTACAACAGCAGTCTCTACAATTCCCGGTATTGAACAAAGCAATAAAAATAGATTTTTCTTATATCGCTTAAGGCCAGGATACAAAACCGGAGAAACGCTACTTGAATATTTACGTCAAAATGTTTTCAAGGCATATTAGGGCTTCAGGATTGAAAGTAAAATTAAATGATTAATATCCAGGAGAATTAATACTATTCAAAATATGGCAGGATGCTTAACCGTATGGCATAAGGAAAATTTGTAGTCTCATTATAATCTGCCCAGATCTTTACATAATATTTACCCGGATTTTGAACATCCACTTGTGTAGATCCTGTTGACACTCCTTTTCTGTATATAGACGCAATTTCGTTATAATTGCTGTCAGATAAAACCCAATATAATCTCTTCGGTATATTCGTAATGTTAAGAAAAACTTGTGAAGGGCCCTTGACATTGAAAGTATAATAATCAATAGCATTATCATTACTTAATGTTCCTTGTGTTTGAATTCCCGGATCTAAAGAGTATGCAGTTGCAAAAGAATTTCCCGGTTGATTTTCTTTGGATATCCAGTTCCCGGGCAGAAGAACTTGAGGTACATTAAATATCAGTGAATTTGCTGATATTGAGTTTGAATGATTAATTATATGGGTGGGAAAAATAAACCAAATTTTACCAATAATGACCCCTATAAAAAAGAAAGCAACACAAGCAAATGGCCACACCCAACTTTTTATTTCTATTTTATTTAATTTTGCCATCTTTTAAATAGTAGGCATAGCTATATCTAAAAGTCAATAAAGGAGATTGTAATTAACTATAAGAACATTTTGCTCCACGCAATGGATAATGCTTAAGTCTATTTTAGGTTTAATGATGCAAAAAATATAAAACAACGATTAAGAGAGCAATTAAAAGCCTATACCAAAGAAAAATAGAAAAATCCCTCTTTTTCAGATAAACAAATAAAAATTTAATAGCCAACAACCCAAAAATAGTCGCCGTCAAAGTTCCTACCCAAAAATTAATGCCAATTCCCCCTTTTAAAATATCAGGTAATTTAACTAAAAATGCCCCAACAATAGTTGGTGTAGCCAGCAGAAAGGAAAATCGAACTGCTTCTTCTCTCTTAAAACCAATCAGACGGCTTGCTGTTAAAGTTATTCCCGATCTGGAGACGCCAGGAACAAGAGCAATTGCCTGGGATAAACCAATTAAAAAAGACTTTTTATAAGTAAGTTTTTCCGGTTTTTGATCTGATTTAGACTTCTTATCTGAATACCAAAGAAGAAATCCAAAGAAAGCGAAATTAAACGCAATAAATAAGACGGAATGAAAATTTTTTTCAATATATTTATCAATAGCAAGACCGAGAATGCCAGCAGGTATTGAAGCTGCCAATATTTGCCATAAAAGATTATTTGGATACTTCTCAATATTAGAATTTTCGCCTGACTTTCCTTTTATAAAAGCATTTTTAATAATTGCCATCCAGTCTTTTCCAAAATAAATGACAATTGCAATTGCCGTCCCCGCATGCAAGGCAACATCAAAAGATAATCCTTGGTAATTCCATCTGAAAATATATGGAATTAAAACCAAATGACCAGACGAGGATATTGGTAGAAATTCCGTCAAACCTTGTACCATCCCTAGAAGAAATGCATGAAAAACAGTAAGCATAATTGTTAACTTCTATAGTATCAAATAAAGCTTGTTCAAGCCACTATAATGTCGTAGGGATTAGGATGTGGAGTCCGAGAGTTTGGATGGAAAAGTGAAGTTTTGCCAAGCCTTTATAAGCTAAATAGTGAATACAATTATATAGGCATGCTCCGCGCAATGGACGATGTTCGAACCTTTTTCTGTAATGTTTAACTTCCCCGAGTCTGCTTATAATCCTTTGACAGCAGTCCATTAATGAAGGGAACGCAATAAGAATATCTA
>CAIQLZ010000098.1 GCA_903872785.1 Candidatus Levyibacteriota bacterium | reverse complement strand
CTTTTGCTTTTAGTCGGAGTGGTATTTTCTATTATTTTAATCTATGTTCAAGCAGTTATTCTTCATGCTTTCTGTCAATATTGCCTTCTGGTTGAAGCTATTGTTTTTACGATATTCATTTTGAGTTATCCTCTTAATTCGTCTTCGAGGTAAATATTCTGAAGATCTTTTTTGTCCCATTCAAATATTTCTTCTCTGCTAAAAATTAAATCTTTTTCTTTCTTGGCAATTTCTACAGTTTCCGAAGCGTGAATTAGATTGTATTGCTGACTCATGGCAAAATCTCCCCTGATTGTTCCCGGCTCTGCATCGCGGGCTTTAGTAATCCCAGTCATTTTTCTAATTGTTGCAACTGCATCTTTTCCTTCCAAAAGTATTGCGACAATAGGATAAGATTTCATGTAGGTTTTTAGTCCTCCGAAGAAAGACTTATCTTTGTGATGCGCATACCACTGCTCCAAAATGCCATCTGTTAAAGAAATCATTTTTAAGCCAATCAATTTTAATCCTTTTCTTTCAAAGCGATGGATTACTTCGCCAATCAAGCCTCTTTGCACTCCATCAGGCTTGACCAAAACAACTGATATTTCCATACCTATAAATGTAGCAGATTTTCAAAACTTTGTCTATCTTTAAAATTTCCAATAATTGCTACGTTCAAATTTTTCTCAACGAAATATTTTTTAGCAACGCTTACAATTTGTTCGACAGTTACAGCATCTATTTTTTTCATGATTGTATCTGGGTTATTAATTTCTTTTTCCAAAAGCTCCTGCGTTGCATAATAATAGGCAACAAATCGACTATTCTCAAGGCTCAAAACCAGATGTCCCTTTAAATATTCCTTCGCCTTTTTAAGCTCTGAATTCTGGATTTTAGATTCTGAATTCTGAATTCTTTTATGCTCCTTTAATATTACTGAAATCGCCTCCCCGATTCTTTTGGGATCAACTCCTGCTGTCGTCACTATACTCCCTGTATCCTGATACATTTCAGAACTTGCTCCTATATAATATCCAAGTCCTCTTTTTTCCCTAACTTCATGAAAAAGTCTGCTTGACATTCCCCCACCCAAAACACTTGCTAAAACTTCCAACGGATATTTGTCAGGATGATCATTTCTTACAGTTTTAAAACCAATTGCAACATGTGCTTGTTCTGTTTTTTTGGTTTTGAGAAACAATTTTGGTTTTTCCTGTTTTTCCTGATATTTGCTAAATCTTAGTATATCAGACTTAATCATAGAACCAAAGTATTTTTCAGCCAATTCTACCACTTTTTTATTGTCAATTCCGCCTGCGACGACAATGGTTATATTATGCGGACTATAAAGGCTTCCCATATAGGAAGTAAAATCTTTGCGGGTAACCCTCCCAATAACTTCTTTCTGTCCCGCAATATTCCATCCCAATGGCGTATCTCCATATATCAATCGTTCATAAACATCCGCTATATCTCGCATAGGGCTATCTTCAATCATATTTATTTCTTCAATAATTACCCCTTTTTCTTTTTCAATCTCTACGCTGTCAAGTTTGGAATTCATCAGCATATCTGATAAAACATCTAAGGAGAGCTCTATTCTGTTTGAGGCGGATTTGATGTAATAGGCCGTAGCTTCTTTGCCGGTTGAGGCATTGAATTCTCCGCCCATTCCATCGATAAGACTGGTGATATCCATGGATGACGGGCGCTTTTTGGTTCCCTTAAAAGCCATGTGTTCTAAAAAATGGGAAATTCCATTATTAAACCTAGTTTCGTAACGGCTTCCTGCTCCCACCATTACCATTGCCGTAGCTGATTCAAATGAAGGCATGGAAACGGTTAAAACCCGAAGGCCATTGGATAAAACTGTACGCTCAAACTCCATAACAATGATTTATTCTATCATTTTTCAGATATCCTTACCAACAATCTTAAAAAATTTGTTAATTCGATTTTCACTAAAAACTGCATTAAAGAAGAACTACATATTCTCAGGTGCTGAAATTCCGAGAAGAGCCAGTCCGTTTCCAATTATTTCCCCAACTGCCTGAGTTAACATCAGGCGAAAATTCTTCTGTTCACTTTCAATAATTTTATGTTTTTGATAAAAAAGGTTGAATTTTCCAGTTAAATCAAAGAGATAATTACATAAAATGCTCGGCGCAAACTTCTCTCCCGCCTGTTCCACCGCTTCCGGAAATTTATTCAGCGCTCGCAATAATGATATTTCCTCATCGTTTAATTTAAAATTTAGATTTGTAATTTTGACTTTTGCATTTTGATTTTTAACTTTCGTAAGTACACTTTGTATGCGAGCAAACGCATATTGAATATATGGACCTGAATCTCCCTGCATATTTAAAATTTCATCCCAATCGAAAACAATATCCAAATTTGAACTTCGCTTCAAATCATTCCACTTCAATGCTCCAATTCCAACTTTTTCCGCTATTTCTTTCTTTTCCGAGCCAAACTTCTCTGCTCTTTTAACAGCCTCCTGCAATACATCTTCTAGCCAAATCGCATTCCCTTTTCTGGTTGACATTCTTTCGTCCTTAAATTTATACAAACCATGTTTTACGTGAATTCTTTGACCGTCTTTAATCCAACCGAGCATTTTTTCAGCTTCAAAAAGCTGATTAAAATACAATGATTGTTCCGCTCCCACTTCATTTATGATTAAAACGTCTTTACCATATTTTTCTAATCTGAATTTATCCGTTGCCAAATCACGAGTTGCATAAAGAGTTGTTCCATCTTTTTTAGTAATCATCAACGGAGGAAATATATTATTTTGAAAAAAGATTAATTCAGCTCCATCACTTTTCTTTAACAATTTTTTATCATTAAGCTCTCGCAAAACATCTTTCATTTTATCTTCGAAAAAGGCTTCCCCATAACCTAATCCATTATTTTCTGTAAAATTAACTCCTAATTTTTTATAAATTAT
>CAIQLZ010000097.1 GCA_903872785.1 Candidatus Levyibacteriota bacterium | reverse complement strand
TTAATGGACAAAAAACCAGAGCAATAGAATTATGCGATGCCCTGTTGGATATGATAGGAATATTAAAATAATTTACGCTTAGTATTTGATAAAGCGTATTTGTGCTTGATTTTTATTGAAGAAACAATATAATTAAGTTGTGAATAGTTTATTTGCAATCTTAATGTTGGTTTCTCTGGTTTGTCTTCCTGTTTCCATTATTAACCCAAAATTATTTCAATTTATATTAAAGAAAAATCCTACGAGAAAAAAAGCTTTTTTTGTGTTTTTAGGATTAATAGTTTTATTTTCTGTGCTTTTTGAGGCAACATATACAAGTACAAGTTCAAAAAGCTCAACAAACGGAGATACTAAAACGTCTTCAAGCGCTAACAATCAAACACCGACAACAAAATTTATAGAAAAAATGAATATTGTTGTTGCCAACAAAATTGTTAAAAAGGTGGATGGTAAATATAGATATTTTTTTGACATAAGAAATAAAGACACGAAATCATTTGGGGGCCAAGTTTCAATAATGCTTTACAGCAAACAGGACGCAGTTATAAAAGGGGATTTTGAGACTACAAATGCATTTATTGAGCCAGAAATTGGTAGATCAGTCTACATTGATGCAAATACTGCTCCAATAAAGATAGATTCTACCAATGGTATTATAAAATTCCAATATACTGTTAAAGCAGATTCTTTAGTTGTAAAAACGGGTGAAGGAGATATAACTTCTGAGTTTGAAGATTTAACAACTTCTGCGCTATTTAATCAGAAACCAAAAAAATTAAATGCAAAAGTAGAAATTACAAGTCAAGCTTTATTGGTTACAAATAATGATGATCTTGAATGGAATATGTGTGATTATTCTATTGGATCCGATATAAGTCCAGAAGATTTCTATGAATTGGGTATTTTAAGTAGTTATGCAATTATTCAACCCCATCAAACTATGCGGGTGCCATGGAATCAAATTACAAAACAAGATGGCACAAAATTTGATTACACTACTACACAACCTAAGGATTTGGTGATAGATTGTTCCGCTGGAGAGTGGAGTAATAATTAAAACTATTCATAAAATCTCACTCGCATTAAGAGTGCCTCTTCAAGAATTATTTTCTTAAGGTTATTTGTGCTACAATTGGCCTCCAATTATGTCAATTATTTTTATCGAGCCTTTGATTAAGGAAATTAAAAGTAGAGAGCTAAGTAACGATAAGGCTAGTGAAAAAGGAGATCAATATTTCTATAATTTTTATTATGAAGCCAAAGATATAACGGATTACGTAAAATATTTGGATGTGTACTTTAAAATGATTAATGTTGCTTTTAATGGAATCCGCAATGTTGCCCAATTTATTCAGCCCAGTAAAAAATTTAGCCATGAATTCCATTCTCTTATAGCAATGCTTAAAGAGTTTCAGAACGAAAAAGAAATATTGAAAGGCTTACCAAAATTTTACTTTGATGATTATTGCAATTTTGAGTTAAACATTCCTTGGATGGTTGAGAATTATCCTAAGAAAATTCAAAACATTGAAGGGTATATGGCAAAAGTTCAGCAATTATTTTTTGAAGCGTGTAATGGTGATTATTACTATGCTCCCTACTTAAAGGATCAGCTAAAAAAGTTCAGCTTGCTTGTAAATCAGCACAAAAAGAAAAGAGGTATTTTACCTACTCCTGCAAAATTAAAAGATTCTTCGAAATCAACCCTACAATTTACTAAAAAGCACGATAATAAAAAGAAAAAAGTCTATCAAATATTGGAGAAACACGTAAATAATGACGTGGATAAAAAATACATAATGAGAAACGTGCCTGTAAGTTACGATAGTTTTCGTTCTATTATTGCCCAATTAAAAGACGATATTGTTAAGCAGGGTTTTATGGATTATCTGAAAATAGAGGCTGATGGAACAGGTAAATACAAGTTAGTTTCTACCAATAAGCAACTATAAACCTCTCGTAAGTTAGCTTCAAAACATACATGACGTTTAGCTCATTTCTCCCTATATTGGGCGCATGGCAAACGCAAAGCAAAACGAAAAGATACGGGAGTTTTTCAAAAAATACTACAGCAAGGATTTTTCAGATCCGGAAATTGAGGAAATTCATTTAAGCCTCTTTTTTCTTGCCCGTGCAATTCACCGCTACAACCTAATTCAGAAAGGAGTAATAAAAAGTGAAAAGTGAAGTTATTGCTTCTAATCCTAAAGTTGTCGGGATTGCTGGCGGGGACGCTAGTCCCGCCAGTGATCCAACAGTTAGTGTTAATCAGTTATTAAGTAATAATACTGATAATCTAAATAAGGATAATAAACAGTTATCCTTGACTAATAAGAGAACATCTCCACAGTCTTCAGAAAAACTCCCCGCAAATTGCTCTCTGGTAGTTACCTATAATCGTTTTAAAAAACATAAATCCGACAACGCTAAATCTTATCAATCAAAAATTCAGGCTTCCAGAAGCGAGCTATCTAAGCAAAAGTTTAAAAAGAGGATGTATATCTCTTCTTCTTGCTCAGCACAAAAAATTATGGTTTTTGATATAAGAAATTCGAAGATCAAATCCTCCGAGACTAAGCCATCACATTGTAAGTCGTGGGCTTGTCCTGGGTGCGCTCCATACAATGTTCTGCGTGTTAGGAGGCTAATTGAGCAAGTGGCTCTGCTAAATAGCCTTGTTTACTTCTTTACTTTTACACTTGATCCTAAAAAGATCCCTGAAGAGTTTAAAGACAATACTCATAAGTACATCACTTCTCTGTTTAACAAATTGATTTTATATTTGAAAAGGTATTTTAAATTTAAAACTCCTCTAAAATATTTCTGGGTTATAGAATATCAAAAAAATGGCAATGCTCATATGCACGGCATGTGGAATCAATTTGTTGATGTTAATAAGGTTCGTGAAATCTGGATTTCTATAGGAGGTGGAAAAATAATGTACTTAACAAAAGCTGAAAATATCCTCAAGACTGCTCGTTACGTTTGTAAATATCTGGCAAAGGCTCTTGATTCCGGAGATTCTCAATTTTATTATTTTCAGAAAAGATATTCTGTTAGTCAGAACTGTATTAGGCCTAAGTCCGTCACTATTACTACTTCTGTCGATTCTTGGAAAGATCTGGTTTATCGGTCGTACCCTTCGATAAGGGACTCTTTATCTGAACTTATTGATTTTGAGGATAAAGATCCATCTTTTAGTTTTAATTTTTATGAACCCCGTAAGGAAACTGTGAAGAAAATTGATCCTTTAAAAAAGGAGACTTGATTTGATGATGTATAATGTCTGCAAAATATGAAGTACTTTATTTACTGCCGTAAATCATCGGAAGAAGAAACAAAACAAATACAGTCATTGGAAACTCAGGAAAGAATGTTGACTGAATATGCTGATAAATATAATCTTGAAATTGTTGAGATATTAAAAGAAAGTAAAAGCGCAAAAACTGACGGGAATAGACCGCTTTTTTCTTCAATGCTGGAAAGGATTAAGAACAAAGAAGCCTCAGGAG
This sequence comes from Candidatus Levyibacteriota bacterium, assembly GCA_903872785.1. Taxonomy (GTDB): domain Bacteria; phylum Patescibacteriota; class Microgenomatia; order Levybacterales; family UBA12049; genus GWB1-37-8. Next base: position 3,643 of record CAIQLZ010000097.1, on the reverse strand, counting down.
TTCTGGTTCTTCATACAGATAGGCTTTCCAGAAATGGCATTGAATCAGGACAACTGATTAAATTATTCGAAATGGGTTTTATCAAAGAAATCCGTACTCCCTCAAGAACGTATAACAGCGTTACGGACATGTTATATATTGATTTTGATTTTGTTTTTGCGGCTCATTATTCACGCAATTTATCAATCAGAGTAAAAGAAGGAATAGAAACAAAATTACAAAAAGGAGAATATCCAAGTTATTCTCCCGTTGGGTATGTTAATAAGGTAGGCAAAATATACCCTGATCCTTTGCGGGAAAAGCACATCCAAAAAGCCTATAAACTCTATAACTCAGGAGAATATACCTTAAAACAAATTTCAAACATTCTTTTTGCAGACGGATTCAGAACGAGAATAGGAAATAATAAAGTACATAAATCTGTAATTCACAGAATCTTTACCGACCCTGTCTATTACGGGGCAATTCGGCGCAAAGGAACGCTCTACAAAGGGATTCACGAACCGTTGGTGAGTAAATCATTGTTTGACAAGGTCAATGACCGTCTGGTGGGAAAAAATCATTCAAGAAAACAAAAGCATACTTTTCTTTACGATAAGTTTTTATCTTGTAAGGTTTGCGGTTGTAAATTAACTGCTTCAATCAAGAAAGGATTATATATTTATTACTATTGCACCAATAGCAGGAGTAAATGCTTAGAACATAAAAAATATATCCCTGAGGGAGATATGGAAACATTGGTCAAAGAACTTATTGCAAATTTCAATCTTAAAAAAGACATGGCTGATCTATCGCTGGATTTGTATATTGATGATTTAAAAGAGGAGTATAAGGATAAGGTTTTCTCAAAAGATATTCTTGCAAAACAAATTCTGAGCATAGATGAAAAACTGGACAGATTACTTGATTTACGGATAGGGAATGCTATTGATGAAGAAAAATACAAAGAAAAACAGACCAAACTTAAGAATGAAAAGACTGAGCTGGAAATATCCCGAGGCCAGTTAAAGGCGAACAGTCTTGAGACGACCTTGGAACTTTTGTACGAGATCAAAAATCGAGCCTGTAGCCTGAAAGAATTGTTTGATTGTGATGATTTTCAGGTAAAAAGCGATGTACTCAATTCTTTGCTTTGGAAGTTGGAAATAGAAAGTCAGAAAATAGCGTCAGTACAATATAAACTCCCTTATGAATACCTCAAAGATGTGAGCAAAAGTGATGATATTTTAGGTTGGCGGAGAGGGCGAGATTCGAACTCGCGAAGAACTTTCATCCTTAGATGTTTTCAAGACATCCGCTCTAGACCACTAAGCGACCTCTCCAGTAAATAAAAACTAAGCGGAGGAGACAGGATTCGAACCTGCGTGAGCCTTACGGCTCAGGGATTTAGCAAACCCCCGCAATTGACCAGGCTATGCGACTCCTCCAGGAATTGATTATATCATCAAATACCCAACCTTGACTAATATAGCTACCTGATATACTATGTTTTTATGACTGTCCAAGATCCCAACCAACCAGCTTCGGGAGAAAAAATTTTACCCAAAGAACCTTTGGACTTGCCAAAAGAACCGGTAGATTTACCTCGTGAACCTTTAGATTTACCAAAGCTCGAGAATAAAGAACATGAAAAGGTCAAACATCAAAATAAAATTGAAACAATTTTGGAATGGACTGCTCCAGGCAGACCTTTTAGGAAAAGAGGCAGACAGTATTATCTAACTAGCCTTTTGATTGCGTTTCTTGTTGAAATTATTTTGTTTCTTTTTTCCCAGTATCTTTTGATGTTGGTCATTTTGTCTTTTCTATTCGTAGCCTTTACCTTAGTCACTGTTGCTCCATCTAATTTTAAATATCGAATCAGTAGCGAAGGTGTAACTATTCAAGATCATTTTTTTCTCTGGCAGGAATTATACGATTTTTATTTTAAGAAAAGAGAGGGCGTGGATGTAGTGCACATTAGGACTCATTCATTTCTTCCCGGAGAGATGACTTTAACTTTGGGAGAAATAGACCGCGAACATATAAAGTCCGCTCTTCTCCCCTATCTTCCTTACAGAGAAATCATAAAACCAACATTTATGGATAAATCCGCAGATTGGCTGACCCGCAATTTCCCTCTGGAGAAAGAGACTAAATAAAGCTTTTGGCGGAGGGAGGGGGATTCGAACCCCCGATATCTTTTCAGACATATGCGCTTTCCAAGCGCACGCACTCGACCACTATGCGATCCCTCCAATTAAATAAAACTTTTTGCTTCCTGCCAGACTTTTTTATCAGATTTATAAGTTAATCTTTCTTCGATCTTATCTTTGTCTAACCATTCAACGTTTTCCATTTCTTGATCATGTTTGGCAATATCTCCTCCTACATATTCCATTAGAAAATAATTAACCGTTTTTTTTATTTTTTCTTTTTTAAAAATAAACCAAAAAGCGACAGGCGTTAAAGCTCTTAAGATTTTTCCTTCCGCTCCTGTTTCCTCTTTAACTTCTCTTAAAGCAGTTTCCTTTTTATCTTCTCCGTCAACATGATCTCCAATTAATCCTTTTGGGAAAACCCAGCCATGATGTTGGGAATGTTGACACAAAAGAATCTTCGATCCTTTAATAACTATTCCACCTGCTGAAAATTGCAATTTCATAATCTTAAGTGTCCCCGGAGGGAATCGAACCCTCAAATCTTCAGGTTCGGAACCTGACGTTCTATCCAATTAAACTACGGGGGCCAATTTGGCTTTGCTCAAGGCGGAGGGTACAGGATTCGAACCTGTGTAGGGATTACTCCCTCGAGTTTTCGAAACTCGTGCAATTGTCCACTATGCGAACCCTCCAGTAATTTTGTGTGCCCGGTGAGACTTGAACTCACAATCGTCAGATCCGCAATCTGATGCTCTGTCCATTAAGCTACAGGCACAACACTTTGTATTTTACTTTATTAAGGTATCATAGGCAAATTAAATAGCTAGTAGATCCATTCTCTTGACAGAAAACATAAAATAAGACAAACTATATTTGCTATGAGGGCTATTCTGTCCAAAATTTTTATATTTATTTTATTTTTATTTTCTACCATCTATTTCCTATCTTCCGCTATTCCCTCCTTCGCTGAATCTTCAGTGAACAAACCAGCAAACACAACGACCTTTTCAAACATCAATTCCGAAGTGCCGAATAGCCTACATAACTGGACGCAAACTGTGATGCTGGAAGTAATGAGCTCACTTAGTTGTCAATTAACGGGTATTGATCCAGCAACACCCAACAAACAATGTCTTGGAGTTAATCAAAAAACAGGAAAAATAGGATTTTTACCTGCCGGCGACCCAAAAAAACAACAATTAGGAGGAGCCATTGGCGGAATGAGCAATATGATCTCCATGCTTTATGCTCCACCTCTCCACACATCTGATTATTTTAAAAATCTTGCTCAGAATTTCGGAATTACCAAAAAAACTTACGCTCAGACAAGCGGAGGAGGCAGAGGATTTGGAGAGCTTAGTCCTCTGATGAATATTTGGAAAGTGTTCAGAGATATTGTTTATTCTCTTATGGTTATCATTATGGTCGTTGTTGGACTGGCTATCATGCTTCGTTTAAATATAGATCCCAGAACTGTAATGTCAGTCCAAAATCAAATTCCC
>CAIQLZ010000096.1 GCA_903872785.1 Candidatus Levyibacteriota bacterium | reverse complement strand
ATGATCCTTCTACCAATGTTTGGACACAAAAAGCTGGAATAGGAAATAGAGTCTATGCTGTTGGTTTTTCCATAGGTACTAAAGGATATATGGGATTGGGATATGATGGAAATGGCGGTGCCTACCCAATCGATTTTTGGTCCTATGATCCTTCTACCAATGCTTGGACACGGAAAACTGATTTTCCAGGTATGGGAAGAGAAAATCCTGCTGGTTTTTCCATAGGTACTAAAGGATATATCGGAACAGGAGCAGCTTGGTCTATACCTGCCCTTAGTGATTTCTGGGAATATGATCCCTCTACTAATGCATGGACTCAAAAGCCTGATTTCGGAGGAGCAGAAAGGCGAAATGCAATAGGTTTTTCCATAGGAAGTAAAGGGTATATCGGAATAGGAGATAATATGGTTTCCCCTTACTATTTAAATGATTTCTGGGAATATAGTCAGTAAAAATAAGAGTAATAAGCTCTCAGCTGTTTTAGAAAGCAAAGAAGATGGCTGATATTTTTTGAGCAATATTTACTGAAAAGATATTTCATTTATTAACAGTTTTTTAGTTTTGTTGTATATTTTGCTTCTGTCAGTTCTGAAATATCAAGTAATTATTTCATTTATTACGGTAAGGAAGACAAAGATATCCACTTTTTGATAATGTTCTTATAAAGCCTAGCTGAGTACCCAATCTGTTTCTGCTTCTTCCAGATCATTTCACTCTATTGATCCTTAAGTTTTTTCACCAAATAATAGAATATTAGCTTCTAACTTTGGTGATTTCACAAGGAGCAGTCTTCCTGTCAAACAAAATATAGATCAATTTGGCTCTATAATCTCGACAGGCAAATACATCTAGACTGGTACAAACTATGATGGTACTTCTGCAATGAGAGGCGGTTACGCAAAGTATAATTACAGAGGCTGACATTATCTTTAAGCTCAGATTACGGAAGTGGTGGTTATCCTGATGCCACTAATTATATTTAGTCAAGTGGCTGCTATGTTATTGTTCTGAATTGCGGGAACCAGACTGTCTTCAGCAATAATAAGATTGCAATTTGCAGGCGTTTTAGGAAAAAAATAACGCACAATCTTATTAGACAATAGTGCTGTAAGCAATATGTACTTCTTGACAACTCCACCTACAACTGATAGCCTGATAATAATGAAGGTTTTAATTGTTGATGATGATGAAAATCTAAGAATGATTTATGAAACTGCACTTCAAAATGGCGGTTTGGAAACAGTCAGCGCCCTAAATGGAAAAAGCGGAATTGATAAAGCCAAGTCGGAAAAACCAAACCTTATACTTTTAGACCAAGTTTTGCCGGATATTTCAGGCAATGAAGTATTGAAAACACTGAAAATGGACGTTAACACCCAAAATATTCCCATTCTTATGCTTTCAAATTTTAGTCAGGAGGAATTAGTCAAAGAAGCAATAGACAATGGAGCAATGGACTACATATACAAATATCAAGTCGAACCCCAAGATCTTGTTAACAAAGTAAAACAAGCTCTTAAAGTATAGTTAAACCACCTAAACACCTATGATAATTGCTTTTATAGTAGCCACAGTTTTAGGTTTATACGCAGTTCTTTTATCTTTAGAAAATGATAATCTAAGAAAAAATTTCCATGAAACAAAAAAAACAGAAGTAGATAGGCTTTACAAGCTATCTGTAATCAAAGAGATTCAAGGAAAAATAGTCTACACAAATGATCAT
>CAIQLZ010000095.1 GCA_903872785.1 Candidatus Levyibacteriota bacterium | reverse complement strand
GGCATCTTTAATGAAAAAAATATATTTTACAAAACATAAAGGTTTTATAAGTTATATTTTGATAATAATAAAGATTATTTTGACAGTGCTTATCGTGTTGCTGATTTTTGGAGATAGCATATTTGCCATTTTCTATAATGATTTTAAAACAAAACAACTTAATTCATATATTGCAAAGATTAATAAAGTGCAAAAATCCCACCCTTTTATTTATACAGTTGAGCCTCAATACCTGCATTTAGCAGATAGTGTTGTAGTTATGGGGATTAATTTTGACTTGAAGCGCGGGAGACATGTAAAGCTTATGAGTAATTATGGTGAGATTACTCCTCTTCGTTGGTCAAATAGTAGGTTTGAGTTTTCGATTCCTCTCGATTGGAGACCCGGAATAATAAAAATTTGGATAGAAAGTCCATCAACTAATCAAAATAGTAAAAATTATATTGGAAATGAAGTTGAAATTACTTTAGTAGATAGATTGGGCAAATTCAATGATGATGATGTAAGGTATTTTGGACAAATAAAATATTTAGGGACAGGGGCTCGAGATATAAATAATTTTAAAAACTATAAACTTCGAGAGTATAAATTTAGCAGGTGGATCCCTACGAAAGCATTTCAAATATATGCTGACATTTTAGAATTTAAAAATAAAATAAAGATTGATAAATAACCGTTAAGATTATATTGCTGAAAATATATGTGTCTCACAGGATTATGTTAATAGTGGCTTGTTGCTTGTGTAGCTATTTCTGTTATTTCTTGGTCGTCATATTTTCTGTGATTAGGAAGAAATCAGAAATAGTATTGTTTTTTAATAGTGTTTAGTATAGTATTCTTACATTAAGTAAAAGGAATTTATTAAGTGCAAAAAATAAACCCAAAAATTTATAATAAAAAATATTTTAATAGCGAGAGATGTGAAGGTTTTTTTGAGTATAAGAAAAATAGGCTTTCACCTATTAAGTTAATTCAGATAGGTCTTTTAAATCTTCAAAAAGATGATAGAGTTTTGGATTTGTGGTGTGGACGCGGTGATATTCCATATTATCTAAGTAAAAAAGGATACAATGTTTGGGGTTCTGACTATTCGAAAGATGCCATTGAAATGACCAGAAGAAGAATTGCTTCAAAGTACAGAAAACAAATTTTTCTTTGCGATGCACGCAAAAAAATAGTCGAAAAGATAAAATTTCATAAAGTTATTGTTGGTGATGTTGTAGAACACATGACATTCAGGGATGCTCTAAATCTAGTCAATAATGCATATTTATCGCTTGAGGAGGGGGGAATTTTATTAATACATACTGCTCCTAATATTTGGTTTAAAAAATATACTTATCCGATTGCCAAAATAGCCCTTAAACTTCTAAGATTTGAAAAAGTGATAAAAAAACTTGAAGAAAATATTGAAGGAACGCGTAATTATCACATTGATGAATATAATCCAATTAGTTTAATTAAATTAATGAAAGAAAGTAAGTTCAGCGAATATAAAGTTTGGGTTAATAGGGATGCTGTTAGGGAGCAATCATCAAATTATTTAAATCCAATAAAAAAATCTAGTTTATTAAAAACTATTATTTGGTTAATTAATAATTCACCATTGATATACCTTTTTGGCAATGATTTGTTTGCTATAGCCAAAAAATAGATTTATTAATGTTCCCTGTTTTATAAAAATTTCTAAGTACAATGTGTTTTGTTTGACAGTTATTATGATTTTACAATACAATCTGTTAGTGAGATTTATATGACTGTGTTTGATAAATATGCAGATAATTATGATGAGGGGCATGTGAAAGCCGTGGCAATGTCAGGGTTTAAGCCTGATTATTTTCATGAGTATAAATTCAAAGAACTGGTAAATTTTCTCGAAGAGGTAGGTTTGGTGAATAAGCAAATAAAATTACTGGATTTTGGGTGTGGGATCGGGAGAAGCGTAAAATATTTGAGAAAATATTTGCCAAAAGTTTTCATTTACGGGATTGATGTCTCTGTGGGAGAAATTAGAGTGGCGAAAGAGAAGAATAAAAATTTAAAAAATGTTAAGTTTACCTCTTTTGATGGATTCAATATTCCTTTTAAGGAAAAGTTTGATGTAATATTTGTTGCTAATGTTTTTCATCACATAAAAAGAAATGATCAGGAAAAAGTGTTGAAGAATATTTATAATAAATTATTAGACAACGGATATCTCTTTATTTTTGAGCACAATCCACTAAATCCATTAACGCAGTGGATATATTTCAGAAATGACTTTCAATTTGATAAAAACTCTAATCTTTTAAGCCATTTCCGCACAGGAAAATTTTTGAAAAAAGTAGGTCTTGCCAATAATGAAATTAGATTTGCAATTTTCTTTCCGCAATTTCTGTCCATGTTAATCCCGTTTGAAAAATATCTCCGTTGGCTTCCGTTCGGCGCACATTACTATTATATTGCGAAGAAAGCTTAGTAGAGGCTATAATGAGCTTCATGAGGAGATTTATTAAACCCTTTTTGTTATTTCTTCTAATTATTATTGTTTTTTGTGCTTGGTTTGTTCCCGGTCTTTTGTCAACCTTTGATTTTCCGTATTTTTCATCTCTGATGATGAAAGATGCCAGCATAATGGTCTATGCGTGGGGATATCATGTTGGTCTTGATGGATTTGCCCAATTTCTTTCTCCTTATTCGTGGGTTTTTCCGTTTATCTATGCGCCTCAAGTAATATTCGGAAATTTGCTGCATATGGATTGGTCTTTTATAACAAAAATTGTATACCTTTATCCCTATCTTATTCTTGCAATAATTTCCCCAGCTCTTTTGTTTAAATATCTTTTTCCAAAGAATAAGTACTATTTATTGTCTATTCTAATTTTTTTATTTAATACTTATGCCTTGATGTTGGCAGGCGGAGAAGTATTTCTTGCTTTAGCCTATGCTTTGGCGCCAATGATATTAATGATTTTTATGAAAATCATTGATGGCATTAAGTATCGAGCATTAAGCATTAAGTATTCAATTGCTGCTGGTTTGTTGTTGTCAATTCAGATAATGCTAGATCCCAGGATTACCTACATAGCATTATTTGCAGTCGTAATTTATTTATTATTTCATTACGGATTACGGATTAACGAATTAGGGAAATATTCGATAGTGGGTTATATGCGTAAAATACTGTATATCTTGGTGATTCCGGGGGGAATTACAATCTTGCTTCAAGCATTTTGGATTTTGCCTACTATTCTTCACGGAGGAAATCCCGTGGAGGCATTAGGATTATCTCATTCGACCACGGAGGCAGTAAATTATTTCAGTTTTGCAAAATTTGAGAATACGATTTCTCTACTTCATCCCAATTGGCCGGAAAATATTTTTGGCAAAGCCGGATTTATGAAGCCCGAATTTTTATTGCTTCCGATTCTGGCATTTGCATCATTATTTTTTATCAGAAAACAGATAGCAGAGAACAGAAAGCAGGTAACGTATGTCCTATTTTTTGCATTCTTAGGGTTGCTCGGAGCATTTCTGGCAAAGGGAGCAAGTGATCCTTTTGGAGGTATTTATCTTTGGATGTTCCAACATGTGCCCGGCTTTATCATGTTTAGAGATCCGACAAAATGGTATCTATTAGTTGCAGTTTCGTACTCAGTTTTAATTCCGTTTAGCGTTTGGAAAATATACGAATGGCTGAAGTCGAAAAGTAAGTCTTCAATCTTCCCCACTTTGCTAAAGCTTTGCGGGGCGAGCAATTTTCAAAACGTTTTCTTGTTTTCTGTTATTTGTTATTTGTTGTTTCTTATCAGGCCTGCGATTTTTGGGCAATTGGGCGGAATGCTTAAGACAACAATTGTTCCCCAGGATTACATAAAACTTGAAACGTTTTTGTATGACCAGCCGGATTATTTCAGAACGCTTTGGTATCGTTCTAAACAGCGTTTTGGATATTACTCCAATAATCATCCAGAGATGTCAGCGCAAACATTATTTAATATATATGACAATATAAATTTATTTAGGAAGTTGTCGGAAGGAAAAACGGAGAAATTCTTGGAAGAAGCATCCATAAAATATTTAATTATTCCATATGATTCTGAAAAAGAAATATTTATAACCGACAGGAAATACGACAACAAACTTTATCTTGAAACAATAAATCAGCTGAAAGCAATTAAATGGTTGCAAAAAATAGATGATTTTGGAAAAATTGTGATTTTTGAAAATTCAAATTATAAAGATCATTTTTGGACCACTTCAAAAACACTTTCTTTGACATATAAATATATAAGTCCCGTGGAATATAAGATTGATGTAAAAAATGCTAAGGATGGAGATCTCATTATATTCTCAGAAAGTTATGATAAAAATTGGGTAGCAATGGAT
>CAIQLZ010000094.1 GCA_903872785.1 Candidatus Levyibacteriota bacterium | reverse complement strand
TATAAAAATTCAAAGATATTTTTAATTGATGATAAATTAGAAATATTATATTCTGCCAAGAAATGCATGGAGCAAGTTTTTACCATTTGGGTAAAAAGAGGCTGGTTCGCGGAAAATCAAAATCCAATCAAGGGTTTTAAGTCTGACGCAGAGGTTGAAAATCTTTCAGAAGTTGTTAGAATAGTCGGATCTAATTAAATTATGTGCGGAATATTCGGTTACGTAGGCAAAGAAAACGGCGCGGCAGAAACTGTTCTTGAAGGACTAAAGCTTCTTGAGTATAGGGGCTATGATTCTTGGGGAATTGCGGTAAAACAAGGAAAAAAATTAGTTTACGAAAAACATGTCGGGAAAATAGGAGACGCAAAAGTGCATTTGCCCAAAAGCATATTAGGCATCGGGCATACAAGGTGGGCAACTCATGGGGGAGTGACCGAAAAAAATGCTCATCCTCATTTAGACTGTACAAAAACAATTGCAGTTGTGCATAACGGAATTGTAGAAAATTTTCAGGAATTAAAAGCAGAGCTTATTGAAAAAGGCCATAAATTTATTTCGGAAACCGATACTGAAGTAATTCCTCATCTGGTTGAAGAAAATCTTAAACGCGAAGGCTTTTCTTCCTCAGTCAGAGATGCTTTTAATTCACTTAAAGGTTTAAATGCAGTTGTAGTTGCCAATGCGGTATCCAAAGAAATAGTTGCCGCCAAAACTGGTTCCCCTCTTATCGCAGGCATTGGAGGCAAAGAGCTGTTTGTCGCATCAGATGCCTCTGCCATAGTGAAACATACAAATAAAGTAGTTTTCCTGGAGGATAATCAAATGGTAATCTTAGGAGAGAAATTAAAGCTAATAAGTCTGCCTAAAGGGCAGGAAATAAAACCGAATATTTATGCATTAGATTGGAAATTTGAAGATACAAAAAAAGGAAAATACAAACACTTTTTGCTTAAAGAAATTCAGGAAGAACCAAGAGTTATAGAGAATATAGCCCTTAATTACACAGTTGAGATAAATCAGCTGGTGAAATTAATTGATCAGGCTTTTGGAACTTTTATGCTCGGATGCGGTACTGCTTCTTATGCTGCAATAGCCGGTACATATCTTTTTTCAAGAATTGCCAAAAAACACGTTAATTTTTCTATCGGGTCAGAATTTGATTATCTGGAGGATTATTTAACTGATAAAAGCCTGGTAATTCCTATTTCCCAATCCGGAGAGACTATTGATGTTGTTGATCCTGTTGCTAAGGCCAAAAAGAAAGGCTGTAAGATCGCGGCAATAGTCAATGTGTTGGGATCCACTCTTTATAGGCAGGCTGATTATAAAATTCTTTTGGGAGCCGGCCAGGAAAAAGCAGTAGTGTCTACGAAAGCTTTTATCGCAATGATTTCTGTCTTAATTCTTGCGGCTTATTCATTAGCCAGAAAACAAACACAGGGCAAAAATCTTTTGATGAAGGCAGCGAAAAATGTAAGAGAAATTTTTAAAGACGAATTTAATAAAACATTACAAAAAATGGCAGATGAATTAAAACACAAAGAACATATTTACATTATCGGCCGCGGATTATCTTATGCTACAGCTTTAGAGGCTACCTTAAAATTAAAAGAAACTGCCTGTATTCATGCGGAAGGATTTGCGGGAGGAGAATTAAAGCATGGAGTGATTGCGCTTATTGAAAAAGGAGCCCCCTGCATTGTTTTTGCTCCCAATGATGAAACATATAATGATATTATTTCCAACGCTCAGGAAATAAAAGCCCGGGGCGGATTTATTATCGGCGTCGGGCCGAAAAATAACACTGTTTTTGACAGGTTTTTAGAAACTGCAGACGTAGGAGATGCGACAATTATTCCCCAAGTTGTGATTTCTCAGCTTTTAGCTTATTATCTGGCGTTAAAAAGGGGAATTAAAGATCCGGATAAGCCCCGAAACCTCGCCAAAAGCGTCACTGTCAAATAATTTATTTTACGCAGAAGTAGCTTCCGATGTGCGCGATCTCATTCAGTCTTGTGTAGCTTGTGATAAATACCGAAGCGCTTCCTCCATCAAGATTGATTGCGTCAACAATGTCAATATTTGTTTGTTTTTTGAATGAATTAATAATTTCAGGGAGCAGCTCAAGTCTTGGTCCTTCGTATTCGGATAAATCACGGTAAAATGCCAGAAAAATAAGTTTATTATCATTTGTAACTGCTGCAACAATACGCCGGCTTGGTTCATCATTGTTTATTTTAAGGGGTAAGGGTTCACCATTTTTAAAAAGTAAAGGTCCCGATTGAATTGCAATGCGGGGCTTAGTATTGGGTGGATTACTGCTGATTGAGACATTATTATCGTCTATCCATAAAAAACCGTTAAAAAGAGAGCTTTCTATTGATTTTGAAATAACCTCAAAATTATTTATAAAAAGCCCTAAGTGGGTGTTTTCTTTTGAATAAAATCCTCCGTTAATTAATATTTGACAGCTTTTATCAACTTTAATTTGTTCCGAGAGATGCTGGTCTTTTAAATTCGAATATAATTCAATTTGTTCAGGATTTACAATAGCCCAGGATATGCGGGTAGGAATTCCTTCAACATCAATAACTATTGATTGCTTTAAAGTAAGCGCTGGACTAGGCGTGGAAATAATATTAGTAGTAGCTGCAGGAAGAACATTTCCATTATTTTTGTTGGTGCTTCTAATAAAGAATACAGCCATGCCAAAAATACATAGAATAACTATGAATGTCATTAGCCGTTTCATGGAATCATCTTAGCGAAGTATTGTCCAAAATGCAAAAAAAAAGTATTATAATTTCTTTATGAGCGTTGATGCAGTAGTTGCAAAAGAAATTTTAAAACAGAAAGTAAAAGACTTTCTTAAAGACTTGCGTCCCGTTAAATTTGATAATTTAGGGAAGGGCACGAAGGATTTGGACACTTTTTTTCTGATAGCTTACGATCAATCAAAGAAAGAAGATAGTGTAGATTTTATATCCTGGGCAGATGATACCTCAAGGAGCTTTCCTTCTAATTATGTATCATTTATTGGATCTCTTATGCTTCCTGAAAATAAAGATCATCCTGCTTTTTCAAATAAATTTACTATTCCTGATGAGGGGAAAAGAATTCCCGTAATTGCTTTTGGTACGGGGCCGGGAGGTAAGTCATTCCTTTTTCGGCTTAAAGGAATGAATACAAAACCCGCATTCGAAAGACTCAAAAAATTAATCGGCGCATATTCTCCAAAGAGATAGCATACAGTTTTTCATTGTGACAATATTACTATAATATAGAAATATTATTTTGCTTCGATGTTTTTATTTCTGTTTCCCGTGCAGGTAAAAGTAGCGTTTAATTGGGGCGTTTGGTTAGAGGAATTTAATCCATTGGTTTTTCAACTTCAAATCCTGAATAGCTTTTTTGTATTGTAGTGCCTATAAGGCCGCATGATCATGGTTGGCCAATAATATAGGGGGTTATCCTTGCGTCTTTACCTGCTTTTTCAGGATTTGCAACCGCCCGAATTAGTCAGAAAACGGCAAGTTAAATTTTTAGTTGGCATAATTGTAGGGTAATGATACTAAATTTGTGCTTTTAATTCAATTTGACTTCTTAGCCGCTGATATTAAAAATATCATCTGCCATTGACAATTTAAGAGATTAGTAGTAAAGTCCGTTTAGTGAAAAATAAGGTTTTAATTATTATTGCACTATTAGTGGCCCTTGTTTTTGTTGGTGCAATCTCATATTTTTTAGGTACAAAATCTAATACTTCTATAGGAGAAAAAGAGTCTGTAAAAATCAGCTCAACTCCCATCGTAACTTTGGAGCCTACAATTGCCGCTACTGAAAGCTCAAAGATTTCCCCGGCTATAACACTTGAAGTTTCGGGAACTTCAACTCCGACTCCACCATTAACTGTAACTCCCACAAAAACATCTACAATTAATATAAATAACGTTAGGAGACTCGTTATTGCTACCCCGACTCCAAGTCCGAAACCCATTTTTAAAGCACCCATTAGGGTAAATAGTTTGTAAAGCTTCCTGAAATATTGTGCGTGTACGCAAGTAGATTCCAAAAATAGGCTAAACAGGGTAATTTGTATATCAGCTTCCGAGTATAGTATAATAATTAAATGGCACAACTATTGGGATTTGTTCTTTTGTCTGCTTTTATCACCGGAATACTCCTCATTCCTTTTATAGATTTTCTCTACAAAATGAAATTCCGCCGCGTGAAACAAAAAACAGTGGATATGTTTAATAAGCCGACCCCTAATTTTGATAAATTCAATAACTGTAAAGCAGGTACGCCGTTTGGCGGAGGAATACTGATTATTCTTGTCGTTTGCATACTGACTTTTTGGTCATACGGAATATTAAATGTTGCCCTTAAGGGTTGGCAGGCAATTGCGATTATGCTTACATTTGTTGGTTTTGGAATCTTGGGTTTTTATGATGATCTTCGGAAATTGGTTAACGGACACGGAGGATTTTTTGGTTTAAGATTCAGGCACAAATTCGTAATTCAATGGATATTGGCTTTTGCAGTTGCTTCTATTTTGTATTTTCATCTGGGATATACATTCATTTTCATCAGAGGTTTCGGATTGGCCTCTTTGGGATTTATGTTTATTCCCTTTGCGGCTTTTGTAATTGTTGCTTTTGCCAATGCTTTTAACATAGCAGACGGATTAGACGGTTTGTCATCAGGATTAATGCTTATCTGTTTAGCGGCATTTTTGGCAATAACTTCCAAACAGCTGGATCATCCTCTGGGAATATTTATTGCAATTCTCATGGGTTCGGTTGGGGCATTCTTGTATTTTAATATTTATAAGGCCAGAATTTGGTTGGGAGATGTAGGAGCGTTGTCGCTTGGGGCAGTATTGGGGGTAATCGGACTTTTGACCGGCAAGATTATTGCTTTGGCATTTATCGGAGGAGTATTTGTTATAGAAATTGCTTCTTCTTTAGCACAGATTATTTCAAAAAAGTTTTTTCACAAGAAAATTTTTCTTGCTTCTCCTTTACATCTTCTTTTAAGAAGAATCGGTTGGGATGAGCCAAAAATAGTGATGAGAGCTTGGCTTTTGGGATTTCTCTTTGCTGTTATTGGATTATATATAGCTTTTATTTAAAATTCAGAATCTTCGCAGATCAATATGAGAAAAATTGATATTTCTCTTTTAATCTCAGTTATAATCTTGACTTTTTTTGGACTTTTTATGGTTTATGACGTGTCAAGTTTTGTAGCTTTCAGGGATTTTGGAGATAAGTATCATTATATTAAAGATCAGTCCATGTGGATGCTGCTCGGATTCATAGCCTTAACTTTTTTTTCCTTTTTTAATTACCATAAATTATATTCACTTGCGCTTCCAGTACTTTTGGGAGCGTTGGTTCTTTTGATTTTAGTTTTTATTCCGGGTATTGGTATTAGCATTATGGGGGCACATCGTTGGATTAATATAGGGGTATCTCTTTTGCAGCCTGCGGAATTTGTTAAGCTTGCTTTAGCGATCTATCTAGCCGCATGGTTTTCCAATAAAGAAAGAGGTAGATTTCCTGCATTTTTGCTCTTGATGGGATTGGTTTTGGGATTAGTAATGACGGAACCGGACATGGGAACAACGGTTGTAATCCTGGCCGAAGCTTTAGTAATTTATTTTTTTTCAGGTGCAAGCGTACTTTACTTTTCCGTCATTGTTCCTTTAATTGGATTTCTGGGATTTATACTTATAAAACTTTCGCCGTACAGGATAAAAAGACTTGATGCATTTTGGAATATTAATTCATCGCTTGAATCTTCTTCTTATCATGTGAAGCAAATTTTGATTGCTTTTGGGGCAGGAGGCTTAACCGGAGTGGGGCTTGGGAATTCCTTGCAAAAATATGCGTATCTTCCTGAAGGTACAACAGATTCGATTTTTGCAATTATTGCCGAAGAATTAGGTTTTATCGGAGCAGTTATTTTAATTCTGTTTTTTATTTTTATTATTTTCCGGTGTTTCCGTATAGCCGTTAACGCAAAGGATAATTTTGGTAAACTATTAGCAGGAGGGATAATAACTTTTTTGGCAATCCAAACAGTTATTAATTTGGCTGCGCAAACAGCTTTAATTCCGTTGACGGGAATTCCCCTTCCGTTTATTTCGTATGGAGGATCAAGCCTAATTATTGATCTTACTGCAGTCGGGATTCTTTTAAATATATCAAAACAAAAAATATGAAAATTATCTTAATTGGCGGACATTTATCTCCTGCCCTTTCTGTTTTAGAAGCTCTTCCTAAAAACACGAAAGTTCTTTTTATCGGAAGAAAATATGCAATGGAAGGAGATAATGCACTATCCTTAGAATACAAAACCATAACTTCTCTAAAAATTCCTTTTGTCGGGCTAAATACAGGAAGATTGCAGCGGAAATTAACTAAATATACACTTTTATCTTTATTAAAAATCCCTTTTGGAATCATTAAATCCTTTTTAATTCTAATTAGATTTAGACCGGATGTTGTAGTTGGATTTGGGGGATATGTTTCGATTCCTGTGATATTTTGTGCTTTTTTGCTTAGGATTCCGGTGGTAATACATGAACAAACATTGGGGGCAGGACTTGCTAACAGATTGGTTTCTCGATTTGCCAAAAAAATCTGTTTATCCTGGGACTCGTCAAAAGAATATTTTCCGCAAGACAAAATTGTTATGACTGGGAATCCTATACGTAAGTTTCCAATCTTTCATAATAAATTTTCACTTTTTAAAAATAATTTGCCGACAATTTACATTACAGGAGGAAGTTTGGGATCACATACGATAAATATCTTAATTGAAGGAATAATCAGCGAGCTTTTAGAAAAATATAATATCATTCATCAGTCAGGAGATACTTATGAGTATCGTGACTTTGAACGTATGGAGGAAATAAGAATGAACCTGCCCGAAAAACTCCGTGATAATTATATTTTGAAAAAATTTATCGATCCTTCCCAGATTGGGGATTTATTGAATCTGTCTTCTCTGGTCATTTCACGGTCAGGCATGAATACGGTAACAGAACTTATCTATTTTGAAAAACCTGCCCTTCTTATTCCTTTACCTTTTTCTCAAAATAATGAACAGTTAAAAAATGCTAAATTTTTAGAAAAAATTGGATTAGGAATTGTTTTGCCTCAATCAAAAGCGAATCGGAAAAAGCTGGTAAAAGCTATAGAATTAATGCTCAATAATAGAAAAAAATATAAAATAAATCAAGAGGAATTTAGAGGATTGTCAGGAAAGAATGCAGCGCAAAACATAATTTCGGTAATAAACAATGTTTACAAATCCTAGGCGGCATAAGCATTTTAAAAGAAAATTTGCAGTTTATATTTTGTCATTAGGGGCAATAGCAGTTTCCCTATTTTTCCTAAATGTTTTTTTTGTTTCAAAAAGACCGCTATTTATAAGTCCGGTAGTCAAGACAAATGAAGATAAAACACATATTGAAAAACTCTTAAAAGATAATAAGATTTTATTCTCCAAAGTAACGATATCTGATTATTGCTATTTAATTGATATTCAAAATAATGGGCAAGTAAGACTTGTCCAAAATAAAGATATTAATCAGCAAATAGCCTCTTTACAAAGAATGCTGATTCAGCTTACAATAGAAGGAAAGCCGTTTAAAAGCATAGATTTTAGGTTTTCAGAACCTATTATAGTCTTTTAACAAAAATATGAATGAGGGAAAAATAGTTGTTGGAGTTGATATCGGTACCTCAAAAATTGTTACAATTATTGCAAGAGTTGATGATGAGTTTGTTAATGTTTTAGGGGTTTCTGAAGTGCCAAGCCGCGGGGTAAAAAAAGGCCAAATAATTGACATAAAAGAGGCTGTAGAATCTATAAATAATTCGTTGGATGGCGCGGAAAGAATGGCAGGGTATTCCGTGTCTCACATAATTGCTTCAGTTGGAGGAAGTCAGATAGAATCACAGAATTCACGGGGAGTTGTTGCAATTTCTTCTCCTCAGGGAGAAATTGCGGAAAGCGATCTTACCCGGGTTATTGATGCAGCAAAAGCAGTTTCCCTTCCGTCCAGCCGCCAAATCATCCACGTTCTTCCCCGCAATTATGTTGTGGATGGACAGGAAGGAATAAAAGATCCAATTGGCATGACTGGAATAAGGCTGGAAGTTGATACTCATATTATTTCAGTTGCTACAGTATCCTTAAGCAATTTAGAAAAAGCTTTTTCTCAAGTCGGAATAGATATAGATGGTGTTGTTTTTAGCGGACAGGCCAGTAGTCTGGCTGTTTTATCCGAAACAGAAAAAGAATTAGGGGTTGTTTTGGTCGATATTGGAGCAGGAACAACAGATATTTCTATTTATCTTGAAGGATCAATCTCCTATTCTTCAGTTTTGCCGATTGGAGCAAGGCATATTACCAATGATTTAGCAATTGGACTTAGGATTTCCTTGGAGTCTGCAGAAAAGATAAAAATATATTTATCTAATGCAGCAAAAAAACCGAAAATTGAAAGATTGGGAGAAACTTTTGAAAATGAAACAAAAAATACTGATGAAATAGATTTGAGTTCTTTAGGGTTGCCGGAGGACTTACGAAAAGTTTCTCATAAAACATTAACTGACGGAATAATTAGACCAAGACTCAATGAAATTTTTACAATGATAGGATTGGAGATAAAAAGAAGCGGATTTGCAAGCCAAACTCCGGCAGGAATTGTTATAACAGGAGGAGGAGCTTTGACAGTTGGAATAACAGATAGCGCAAAAAGGACTTTGGCAATGCCGGTTAGAATTGGAATTCCGATAAAAATAAAAGGACTAATAGATGAAATAGAAGATCCTCCTTTTGCGGCTGTTGTGGGGTTGGCAATTTTCGGAGCCAGTCTTGATACTAAACAATCGTTACCTTTCGGAATCAATATTCCAAGTTTTGGAAATTTTGGATTTAATCGGATATTTTCCCGCGTAATTAATTTTATTAAATCTTTCATGCCGTAAATGGATTAATCTATCTTTGGAGATGGGTTGACTTTTTAAAAACAGGGTGTTAGGATAAATGGGATCTAAAACATATGCTCATAAAACCCCAAACCACAAATTTCGCCAAAATCCGAGTTCTGGGAGTGGGTGGAGGAGGAATGAACGCTCTTAATTCCATGATTGTTGCAGATGATGTAAGAGGAATAGATTTTATTTCTGTTAATACTGATGCTCAAGTTCTTCTTTCATCTCAGTCTTCAACAAAAATTCAAATTGGAGAAAATCTTACGAAAGGCTTGGGTAGCGGTGGAAATCCGGATATTGGACGTCAAGCTGCCGAGGAATCATACGAAAAAATAAAAGAATTTATTGATGGGTCAGACATGGTTTTTATTACCGCGGGTATGGGAGGGGGAACGGGAACAGGAGCTTCGTCTGTAATTGCCAGAGCTGCAAAAGAAATTGGATCATTGACGGTTGCAGTTGTAACTAAACCTTTCGCTTTTGAAGGAACAAGACGAATGGTTGTAGCAGAAGATGGCATTGAAGAACTTAGAGATAAAGTAGACACTCTTATTGTAATTCCTAATCAGAGAATTTTAGATGTGGTTGATAAAAAAGTTTCTCTTCTTGAGGCTTTTAGAATTGCTGATTCGGTTTTAACGCAGGGGGTACAGGGAATATCAGATTTAATTACGATTCCCGGATTAATTAATGTTGATTTTGCGGACGTAAAGGCCATTATGACTAATGCCGGGTCGGCTCTTATGGGAATTGGCACTGGTGTTGGAGAGAATAGAGCTCAGACTGCAGCGAGAGCGGCAATAGCATCTCCGCTTCTTGAAATATCTATGGATGGGGCAAGAGGCGTGTTGTTTAATATAACCGGTGGGTCTGATTTGACAATGACCGAAGTTGACGAGGCTGCCAAAATTATTTCTTCAGCTGCAGATCCTGATGCAAATATAATTTTTGGTGCAACAATTGACGAGACAATGCACGATCAGATAAAAATATCAGTTATTGCAACCGGTTTTGATCACACAAGGCAAACTCTTAAGGAATTCGTAAAGCCCATAATTAATAATGCTGCTTTAAAGCAAGAAATAGTAAATAACAATCAACAGGCACCAAATCCACAGGATGCGCCTCAAGATGAAAGCGGAGACGATGCTTGGGATATTCCCGCTTTTTTGAGGCAACGCAACTAATCAACTTATTTTTTTCTCCTAATTTATACAGATGCCATATTAACAAATAATTTCGTTCATGTATATAGATAAAATGGCTAATAAAAGCTCCAAACAAAAATATTAAAAAATTAAAACGGAATAAAATTGATATCGGGAATACCTATCAGATGCACCATGTGATCTGTGTAACAATCAGTGGGATATGAAGGAAACCGATCTGTATTTGCATAGCATCCATCATAAAGTGAAACATTACCATATGTAAGAGGAAGATATGAGGGGTACTCATAGGCATACCAGTTATTAGTTATGTAATCAGTTACTGTATAGTAAATGCCAGCCGTAATACGAACAGGGGCAGCAAATGTTCCCATTTTCCAAACTCCATTGATACTCGTAACAGTAGTACTTCCCAACAAATTGCCTGCACTGTCCCAAAGCTTAAGAGTTTTTGTTCCCCCTCCTGAATAATCCCACAAACCAGTAATTGCCCCATCTACGTTAACTTGAAAACGATAACCTAATACGCCTGTATAGCCAGTCTCTGGTCCATTAAAATTTGAAATATTTGTTTTAATTGGGGTTTGCGCTGGCTTAATTAATGGAGGCATAGTTGGGGTTACGGTTGAAGTTGGTGTATTGGTTGGGATCAGGGTTACGGATGGGCTAGGAGTATTGGTTGGCACAAAACAGATATTATTTGAACAGTTTCCGTAATACCATGTAGCTCCTCCCGGACAGGAATTAGTACCGCTTAGACAGGTATTTCCGTTCCAGCCGCAGGTGTAAGGAGCACCGATAACACAGGTTGCGCAACTGGCGTAAGAAGAGCAGGTTAGTATGAGAGTAGGTATAGGAGTTAGAGTGGGGGCAAGAGTTACAATCGGGGTAGGAGTAGGAGTATTGGTTATACTGCCGGGAGGGGTTGGGGTGGGAGTTGAGCTTGGGGATTGGGATATGGCCGGTGTTGGCGTAAGAGTCAAAATTGAAGTAACACCCGGGGTTAGAATATCAGTTGGAATTAAGATTGGCGTACCTGTTGGAGAAGTAACAGT
>CAIQLZ010000093.1 GCA_903872785.1 Candidatus Levyibacteriota bacterium | reverse complement strand
GGAATCAGTCCTTTGCTATGTAAATAAGCAACTGCTTCATTCTGATCCCTTGCCTCAATTAACCCATCTATTGATTTTCCTTCATTGGTTACGACTTTGTAGTATAATTTCATGCTATACCAACCATTCTTAAAAAGTCATCCTGATGGAGCGCATAGCTTTTACCCATTTCTAAGCTGATATTTCCCGACGTCACTAAATTAGCTAAAGATGAATCTATGCTAATCATGCCTTTGTCTTTAGAAGTCTGTATGACTGAATCTATAAGATGAGTTTTTCCATCCCTCACTATACTTGAGACTGCAGACGTTCCAGTAAGAACTTCAACGGCTGGTATTCTCCCGCCATTTATCATAGGCAAAAGCCTCTGTGAGACAATGCCTTTGAGTGTAGCAGCCAATTGAATTTTTATCTGAGATTGCTGCACTGCGGTAAACGAATCAATAATTCTGTCTATGCTTTGAGCTGCTGAATTTGTATGCAGCGTAGAAAAAACTAGATGTCCCGTTTCAGCAATCGTGATCGTGGCAGCAATTGTTTCGGCATCCCGCATCTCGCCGACCAAAACAACATCAGGATCCTCACGAAGAACAGAACGAAGAGCAAAATCCCAGGAATGAGTGTCTATACCCATTTCACGCTGACTGATTATGCTTTTTCCTTCAGGATACACATACTCAATTGGATCTTCAATAATTATTATATGAGCTGCTCTTTTAAGATTTATTTCATTAATAATTGATGCAAGAGTTGTAGATTTTCCGTGCCCTGTTGGACCAGTTATTAAAATCAATCCTTGAGTTAAATCTGAAAAGCTATGTAATATTTGCGGCAAGTGAAGTTCTTCGATAGATAATATCGTAGGAGGTAATAAGCGAAAGGCGCCTGCCAGATTTCTTCTCTGATAGTATAAATTCGTTCGGAAACGGCCAAGATCTCCATAACTTCCTCCACCAACTCCAAAAGAAAAATCCAGTTCTTTATTCGCAAGCAAAAGTTCTTTTTGAACTGGAGTTAATAGGGAATAGATCATTTCCTCTATTTCCTCTGATTTTAAAGGAGCATACTTAGCTAAAAACTTTAAAGATCCATCTATCCTAAATGCAGGAGGAATGCCTGTCAAAAGATGTAAATCTGAAGCTTTTTCTTTAATTGTTGCCTCAAAAAGTTCTTGTATATTCATATTTTATTCCTGCGCCACCCTCAACACTTCTTCAACTGTTGATACACCTTGCAAAACTTTTAGATATCCATCCTGTTTCATTGTAACCATGCCCTCCTGAAGTGCTTCTTTTTCGATGAGAGCGCTATTGCCGCTTTCTAAAATTAAACTTGTAATTTTAGGCGTTACAGAAAGAGTTTCGAAAATTCCGATTCTGCCCAGATATCCTGACTTACTGCATTGTTCGCAACCTTTCCCGCGACTTAGCTTTATATTTGTTTGGGCTTGAGGAAAAAATTTTCCCAGCGTCTTCCTAATTTCTTCCAATATCTGGGGAAGGGGAGGATATTGTTCTATGCAATTAGTACATATTTTCCTGACAATTCTTTGTCCTATTATTGCATTTATTGTCGACGCAAGAAGAAAATTTTCTGCTCCCAAATCCAAAAGGCGCAAAAATGCTCCCGCGGCATTTGACGTATGAAGAGTGGAAAAAACTAAATGACCTGTAAGAGCTGCCTGCAATGCAAGGTCAGTTGTTTCTTTATCCCGAATCTCTCCAACTAAGATTATATTTGGATCTTGACGCAGAAAAGCCCTCAGTCCACTTGCAAAAGTAAGTCCTACCGTAGAATTTACCGCAACTTGATTTATCCCGGGCATTTGATACTCAATAGGATCTTCTAAGGACAATATATTCACTCTTGCCGTATTAAGTCTGGCTAAAATTGAATAGAGAGTAGTTGTTTTCCCGGATCCTGTTGGTCCACATACCAAAATAATTCCATGAGGCCTAAGTATTGCAGTTTCTGCATTTCTGAGTGAAAATCCATTAAGGCCTAACTCGTCTAAAGTCGGCACTCCTCCAGTTTTCCGAAGAAGCCTTATGGCTATTTTTTCACCAAAGACAGTTGGTAAAACAGCTACGCGCAAATCTATTTCTTCGTTGGAAACTTTATAGTTAAATCGGCCATCTTGGGGAATTCGATGTTCGTCAATTTTTATTTCCGAAAGAATTTTTATTCGTGAAATAACGGCATCTTGAACATTCTTTGGAAGGTTCAATTTGTCGTATAAAATTCCGTCTATTCTATACCTAACTCTAACCCGATCGTCCTGAGGTTCTATGTGGACATCTGATGATCTGCTTACCACTGCGTATTCTAAAATAGTTGAAACTATTTTTGCAATTGGGGCTTCTTTAATTATCTTACCAATTTCTTTACTGTCGACAGTTTTTACTTTTTTAAAACTCTCTGATTCCGCAAGCGCCTCTCCTACTTGCCCTACAATTTCTTGACCATATTGTCTTTCTATCGCTTTTTGTACTTCTTCTTTTGATGCAGCGAAAGATTTTATTGTTAATCCTGTTTTTTGAGCAACGAATTGCAATGCTTCCAGATCTATCGGATTACTCATTGCTATAGAAAGAATTCTGGCTTCTTCATCATAGGAAAAGGGAATTAAAGAGAATCTTTGTACAACTGCCTCAGGTACCAGACTGATCGCCTGAGGAGAAAAGGAAGCCGTTTCTAAAGATATAAAAGGAATACCAAGTAATTTTGCTTCTGCCTCCGCAAGTTTCTTTTGGTCAACTATGCCCATTGATTCCAAAATACTCTCGCTCGACACACCCTGACTGGAGCTTTTGACTTTTACATCATCGTATTGCTCTTTTGTAATTAAATGTTCTTCAAGCAAAATATCGATAACTGTTTTGTGTTCCGGCAATTGTTGATTATTTAAATCTGAAGTAGGCATTACTTTAATAATAGATAAAAATAAATTATAATTCAATAGATGAATTCCACACAAAGTTTTTTAATTATTGCCAAGAATAAAAATGAAGCGTCTTCTTACACCGCTGATTTATTAAAAGAAAAAGGAGTTAATTCCCTGGATATAAATCTGCAAATATACGAAAAGACTATGGGAATAGCAGATGTAAGAAATATCCAGAAAGCAATTTTATTAAAACCGTTCCGTGGAAAAACAAAAGCAGTTATTATTGATACCTACGAGAGTATTACTCTGGAAGCGCAAAATGCACTCCTTAAGATCCTTGAAGAGCCACCGGCAAACACAATCATAGTAATTATGACTGCAAAAAGAGAGCTTATTTTACCGACAATTATTTCCAGATGTAAAATCATTGTCTTAAAAGAAAAAGAAAATAAATTAACAAAGGCTAATTCTACAGAGCTTAAAAATGCCTTAAACATTTTGCTAAATGGCCAAACCGGAACTAAGTTGAAAATTGCCCAAGATATTGCCAAAGATAAAAAAAATGTAGCCTTGTGGCTTGAGAAAATGCTAATTTTTATAATAAAAGAGATAATTAAAGATAATCAGAATTCTAAATATCTAAATATCCTGAAAAAGCTTCAAAAAACTTATAAAACCATAGGAAATACCAATGTCAACCAAAGAACCGCATTGGAAAACTTTTTTTTGTCATTCTAGCTCACTTTCTGTTAAAATTAAAGGATGATTAAAGCATTTAAGAAAGCACTTTATTTCCCCATAGCCTATTATTTTAGATTTTGGGCAAAGATTCAGCTTAGCTACTGGAAACCGGTCATTATTGTAATAACGGGATCAAGCGGAAAAACAACACTCCTGCATTTGCTTGAATCGCAAATTGGCAAAAAGGCAAAATACTCTCATCAAGCAAACAGCTCATTCGGAATTCCTTTTAACATCTTGGGATTAAAACGCAAAAAACTAACTCTTGACGAATGGTTTTTTCTTTTTCTGCTAGCCCCATCCCAGGCTTTCAGAGCAAGTCCTAAAGAAAAACTTTATATTGTTGAAGCAGATTGCGACAGACCGGGAGAGGGGAAGTTTTTAGCAAGTTTTTTAAAGCCTGAAATAACCTTATGGATTAATTCAAGCCTAACCCACAGCGCTAATTTTGATTATCTGGTTAAAAACAAAAGTTTTCCTTCTGTAGAAGAGGCAATCGCCAGCGAGTTTGGAAATTTTCTGAAATATACAAAAAAGCTCGCAATTGTAAATGGAGATAACCTGCTTATTCAGAAACAGCTCAATAAAACGCAAGTTCCTATCAAAATTGTAAGCAAAGAAACCCTTAAATCATATAAAATTAATGAAAATAGTACAGAATTTATTATCGATGATAAAAAATATACGATCAGCTTTATTGCTCCAAAAGATGTATTTTACTCAATTCAAATGTCTAATCTTCTTTTGAAAAACTTAAATTTACCTTTTAATACAACTTTCAAAAACCTGATTATGCCTGTTGGAAGGAATTCTGTTTTTCAGGGAATTAAAAATACCAAAATTATCGATAGCACCTACAATGCTACACCAGACGGCGTAAAGACAATTCTGGAAATGTTTAATGAATATCCCTCAAAAAATAAATGGCTTGTTTTAGGAGATATGATTGAGTTGGGAATTAAAGAAAAAGAGGAACACGAAAAATTAGCGGCAATTATAGATTCCATGGATTTAGCAAAAATTATTCTTGTTGGTCCGAGAGTTTCAAAATATACTACTCCAAAACTTAAAAAAAGCGCAAATCATTTTATACTGCCTAAAGAAGCCTTGGATTATATTTTGAGAAATATTAATGGGGGAGAGATTATGCTTTTCAAAGGCGCAAGATTCCTAGAGGGAATTATTGAACACCTACTCTTAGACAGGAAAGATGCAGACAAACTTGTCAGAAGAGAACAGGCATGGCAAAATAGAAGAAAGGCTTGGGGATTATGAAAAAAATACTTATTTTGCACGGATGGACTTATTCATTGGAGAAATGGCAGGCATTTTTGAAACTTTTGAAGGGAGGGGGAATTGAGGCAAATATGCTTAACGTTCCTGGATTAACAAGTAAGAACGATGAAGTTTGGAGCATAGAAGATTATGTCAATTGGTTAAAAAAAATTATCGATAAAGAAAAAGGTAAAGTTACGCTACTTGGTCATTCCAACGGGGGTAGAATTGCGGTAAATTTTACACTAAAACATCCTGAAAAAATTTCAAATTTAATTCTTATTGATTGCGCAGGAGTCTATCATAATGAATTACCCATTGCGCTGAAAAGAGTCATCTTTAAAACTCTGGCAAAGTTCGGAAAAAAACTGAAAAATTCATCGTTACTTAAAAATGCCCTCTACAAACTGGCGGGAGAAAACGATTACAAAGATGCCAATCTAAACATGAAACAAACCATGTTAAATCTTATTAATTCCGATAAATCTTTGAAAATTGAAAACGTACGGGTTCCGACACTAATTTTTTGGGGAAAAGAAGATAAAATTACTCCGCTTTCCGACGGCCACTTAATGCATAGTCTCATCAAAAATTCCAAATTAAAAATAATCGAAAATGCCCGGCATTCCCCTCAATTTACCAATCCTGAAGAAGTAGTAAATGAAATTGTAAGTTCTGATATTTAAATTTTTATGGCTATCTTTAACTCCTTAGGATCAAATTACAAATTGCAATATGTTTTAAAATCTTTATTTTCCGATACAAACGGACAAAATCAGAATCTGAGAAATTTTCTGGAAAGAAAATATAACGGAAAGGCTATTTTAACCTATAAAGGACGTGAGGCATTAACTCTGGCTCTTAAAATTTTAGATTTACCGAAAGAAAGTTGCGTTGCAATCAACGGATTTACCTGTTTTGCTGTTTATAAGGCAGTTGAAAAAGCCGGTCTTATCCCGATTTGTTTGGATCTGGAAAAAAATAATCCGGATTTAAATTTTACGCCTAGTGTTCTGGAAAAAACTTTGACTGAAAACAAAAACATTAAAGTAATAATTGTTCAGAATACTTTTGGATATCCCTGCGATATAGATAAAATTAAGCAAATTTGCCGCGAAAAAAATCTCCTTCTTATTGAAGACCTGGCACATTGCGCAGGCACAAAATATCCAAACGGAAAAGAAGCGGGAACAATCGGGGATTTTATTACTTTGTCTTTCAGCCAGGACAAGATTATCGACAGTGTTTCCGGAGGCGCACTGGTTATCAGAAATAAAAAATACGGCCATAAATTACTGCCTAAATTTAAGAGAATCAAAAGAGGGCAGCGGCTAAAAGATTATTTATATCCTTTTCATACTTTAAAAATTAGATTGTCATATGACATCTTCTGGGGGAAGGTTTACCATTTTATCCTGAAAAAATTAAATCTTCTGTCCAAACCGATGCAGGAAAATTTGTATGCTTTTTATCCCCTTCCCGATTGGTATTGCAATCTAGCCTTAAGCGAATTTAAGAAATTAAATCAGCAATTAAATCACCGGCGGAAAATCGCCGCAATTTATGCAAAAAAATTAAACAAACAAGTTTTGAATTCAAAAATTATTGAAAATATTCCGGCCTCTGCCAATGTAAGATTCCCAATTTTTGTTAAAAATAGGGGAAACCTCATAAAATTTTTAAAACAGCAAAGAATTTTTGTCTCGGATATTTGGTACGACAGTGTTGCCCCTGAATGCCCTAACGCAATTCTAGTTTCAAAAACTATTCTTAATCTGCCAACGCATCTAAACGTGTCTGAAAAGGACGCTTTGCAAATTGCAGAAAGGATAAATACATGGCTGAAATTACCGTAAAACAAATAGTAGTGAGAGACGAATGGGAATCTTTTCTTCAAAAACATGCTGAGGCCAATTTTCTGCAGAGCTGGAATTGGGGAGATTTTCATAAGGCTCTGGGGAAAAT
>CAIQLZ010000092.1 GCA_903872785.1 Candidatus Levyibacteriota bacterium | reverse complement strand
CCTTTGGTAAGTCTTAATTTTTTTCAAATTCTGCCACTCACCTGCTCTGACTTCTATATCCAAAGCTTCTTCTTTTTCGCTAAATCCAGACTCATCTTTGTCCTTTTCTTTTGAGTATTCAGGATTAGTCATAATAATGGAAATTTTCCAAAATTCGTTGCTTTTTTTGGGAGGCGCGAGTCGGACTTGAACCGACGAATGGTTGTTTTGCAAACAACTGTGTTAACCGCTTCACCATCGCGCCCTATTCACATTAGAGTATACCAAAAATAAGATCTCTTGGGAATAAATTAGCGGACAATTGATTGCTTCACAGGGGGCGGTTGGCGAAGCCACACGGCATAATAATATCCCTTGCAATAATCAAAAAAGGTTTTAATTACTCCATCGCTTTTCCAACGCCTAGTGGAAGTACGAACCAACATGTCGTCAATAATTTTTACTTTCCCAAATTTATTAAGCTTGATTCCCAGATCTACATCAGGACTCATTTCATATTTTGTATTGAGTCTCCCCACTTTTATGTACGCATTTTTCCTGACCGCAAAATTGAATCCGACTAAAAACGTTTTGCCAACAAACGCGCTCGCATATATAGGAATTGCATACCCAACCTCCTGCAGTTTGCGGCCGATTTTTGATTTTGCATCTCCCTGTATCATTCCTGTAATACCTACCACATCGGGTTGTTTAAATACTTTTTCGATAGTCAAAAGCCAATCATTGGCAACTTGAGTGTCTGAATCCGTCACCGCAATTATGTCCCCTGCTGCTTCATCCATTCCCCGTCTTAAGGCATAAACGTAACCCTGCTTTTTTTCCGAGATTACTTTGGCGCCAAAATTTTTGGCAACTTCAACAGTGTTATCGGTTGAATTATTGTCAACAACTATTACCTCGTATTCATCTTTGGAATATAGCTGATTTTTCAAAGCCTCCAAACATTTTGGCAAATTCTCCTCTTCGTTAAAAGCCGTAATAACAACACTTACAAATGGTTTTTTTCCTGGCAAAATATTCATTTTATTCTAAGGATTTTATAATCAGTTTTTTATATAGTTTTTCCATGGACATCGCTGTTTCAGAAAGCGAAAAATTCTTAATATTTTCAAAGGTTTTTTTGGAAAGCTTGTCTCTGTAAGACGGGCTTTCAAGTATTTTCAGACAAGCTTTTGCAAATTTATCCGGATCTTTCTTTGTTAAAATTCCGTTCTCACCGTTAATTATAACTCCATCATATACTTTATCATAAATAGCTACAACGGGCACTCCGCTGGCTAAAGCCTCCAGAATTACCATTCCTTGAGTTTCCGTCTGAGAAGCAAAAACGAAAATATCAGCATCGGCATAAACCTTATTTATTTCGGAAGAATTAATTTCACCTGCAAAATATACGTTTTTTTCAATAGCAAATTTCTCAGTAAGCTCTTGTAAGTTCTTTTTTTCAAGACCCTCCCCAACCAAAACTAAATTTATAGTCTTGTTTTTAGCATGGATGGCTTTAAATGCTTTAAGAAGAAAATCAATGGATTTTTCTTTACCCAATCTTCCAACATACAGCAAAATTTTGCCGTTTTTAAGCCCTATTTTTTTACGCAAATACCCCTTCTCCTGCTTTTTAAATCTAGTGATATCAACACCGCATGGAATAATCGTAATTGGTTTTTTGATACCAAAAGATATTAGTTCGTTTTTTATTTTTGGCATGTGGGCGATAATATGATCGCATCCGTTACAAAATATTTTGGTCCCCTGCTCTACCATTTTGGAACTAATTATTTTTCCTTTTAAAAAATAATGGGTATAACGGTTATATCTCGTACTGTATGTAAAAACAAAAGGAATTTTTTTAAGCCTGCTCACAATTAAGCCCAGGCTGGATATTGTTCCTCCTGAAACTCCATGAACTATGTCAAAATCAATTTTGGAAATTTTATAAAGTATTTTCCCGGGAGAATATAAACCAAGCCTTACTTCGGGTTGTTTTATAAATTTAAAAGAAGAAAGTCTGATAACATTTTTCTTATCTTTGTATCCTGCGTATTTAGGAGCGACTACATAAACTTCATGTCCTAATTTTTCTAATTCTTCTGCCCATGATGCAACTGCAGTTGACAATCCGCTTAATTGGGGCAGATACCCGTCAGTAAAAAATCCAATCCTCATGTAAATAAATTCCTTTTGTGATTATATCAGATCTACCAAAAACCCTCCTTCGCATAAAGCTTTGGAGGGTTATTGTCTTAAATCAGGAAGTGGTAGGAACTAAAATAGAAATTGTTCTTCCTCCTTGATGGCGGAACAAGTGTCTATCCACTTGGTGTTAACGTATTCCCTATTAGCTTAAAAATAAACTAATAAGTTGCCGTTCATCTCTCTTTCCTACTTTTCTTAAAAAGAATTTAATTCCTTCTTAAAATTTTTAGAAAGGAGGTGATCCATCCCCAGCTTCGGCTAGGGATACCTTGTTACGACTTAAGCTTCATCGCCGAA
Source organism: Candidatus Levyibacteriota bacterium (assembly GCA_903872785.1). Taxonomy (GTDB): domain Bacteria; phylum Patescibacteriota; class Microgenomatia; order Levybacterales; family UBA12049; genus GWB1-37-8. Next base: position 4,184 of record CAIQLZ010000092.1, on the reverse strand, counting down.
TTTGGCCTCGGCCGCCATAAGCGGTCTTCGGCCACCCCCGACTTTGCTGCCTTGACGGGCGGTGTGTACAAGACCCGAGAACGTATTCACCGCGGCATGCTGATCCGCGATTACTACCTATTCCAACTTCATGGGGTCGGGTTTCAGACCCCAATCTGAACTGAGGCGAAATTTCAGGGATTAGCTTGCCGTTGCCGGCTTGCAACCCATTGTTCTTCGCCATTGTAGTGTGTGTGTAGCCCAGGGTATAAGGGCCGTGCTGACTTGACGTCTTCCCCTCCTTCCTCCCCATCTTCAAAAGCACAAATTTTTATGCGCTTGAAGATGGGGCTGTCTCCAATGAATATTTAACATTGAATGGGGGTTGCGCTCGTTTCCCCACTTAAGGGAACACCTCACGGCACGAGCTGACGACAGCCATGCAGCACCTGTAATACCATCCTTGCGGATTTTCCCTAGTTTCCTAGGAAATAAACGGTAATATGTCAAACCCTGGTGAGGTTTTTCGTTTTGTCTCGAATTGAACCACACGCTCCACAGGTTGTGCGGGTCCCCGTCAATTCCTTTGAGTTTTAGCCTTGCGGCCGTACTCCCCAGGCGGTTCGCTTAACGTGTTAACTTGCGCCCCCACTAGCACAATCAACAAATTTTGTTGACTGAGCAAGTGAGAGCTAGCGAACATAGTTTACAGCTAGGACTACACAGGTATCTAATCTGTTTCGCTACCCTAGCTTTCGTGCCTCAGCGTCAGGGAAAAACCCAGATGCTTGCCTTCGCCTTTGGTGTTCCAGCTAATATCAACGCATTTCACTGCTACTCTAGCTGTTCCAGCATCCCTGTCAATCCTCAACCCTAATAGTATCGCATCCTGCTCTTAGGTTAAGCCTAAGTATTTAAGACGCGACTTATTAAGGAGCCTACGCACACTTTACGCCCAATGAATCCGGATAACGCTTGCCCCCTACGTATTACCGAGACTTCTGGCACGTAGTTAGTAAGGGCTTATTCTATAGTCCGTGAATGGACTATCAAAAGGAGTTTACAACCCATAGGCCTTCATCCTCCACGCGGCGTCGCTGCGTCAGACTTTCGTCCATTGCGCAATATTCCCAGTTGCTGCCACCCGTAGGTGTACTGCCCGTATCTCAGTGCAGTTGTGGCTGACCGACCTCTCAGTCCAGCTACCCGTCATTGCCTTGGTGGGCTTTTACTCCGCCAACTAGCTGATAGGATATAGGCTCCTCCTTCAACGATCAGTTAAGATCTTTACTCTTACGAGACTATGGACTATTACCCCATCTTTCGATGAGCTATGGTCCATTGAAGGGTAGATTCCTATATATTACTCACCCGTCCGCCATTGTACTTCGATTGCTCTCAGCACCATTCGACTTGCATGCTTAAGGCACGCCGCCAGCGTTCATCCTGAGCCAGGATCAAACTCTCAAAAAAATTTGACATTGTCAAAATTGACGTTGACAAATATCAAAACTCCACCTAATGTGAAGATTTCCTACCACTTCCTGATTATCAATCCCTGCACAGGGATTAATTCATGAAAGAATCCTGATTCTGATTTGCTGCTATGACTCAAATTTTCAAAGAGCAAAGACCAAAAAACCCACCAAAGGTGGGTCGAATTTCTCCCAGACTTTGATAGAGATTTTTACATACCAAAGGTATTATAAACCAATTCCGAAAATTGTCAATGGTTTGTTCTGCCAAACCGCATCGGTAAACTTTAAAAAAAGTTTCCTGAGCCACTCTAATGGCGCATTGAACTATACAAGACTATAGCTTTCTTTCCATTGCTTTAAAAAGAACGATTGCTAAACTCACAACCACATTTAAGCTTTTATTTACTCCCCACATCGGAATCTCGACAATCTGATCTGAGATTTTTAAAACCTCTTTTGAAACGCCAGTGGATTCATGTCCGACAACCAAGGCGATAGGCAAATTATAATCTGCTTTGTTATAAGAAACGCTCTTTTTATCCTGCTCTATTGAAATAATCCGTAAATTTTTAATTTTTAATTTTAAATTTTTAATTGCCTCTTTCGTAGTCTTTGCATATTCCCATTCCACCCACTCCGTAGTATTTATCGAAGCTTTTTTTATTCTGGTATGGGGCGGGGTTTCTGTCTCACCGCACAGAATTATTTTTTCAGCCGCAACCGCATCTGCCAAACGGAAAATCGATCCGACATTGTAGGTATCCATTACGTTATCCAAAATAATGTAAACGGGGTTTTTCTTGATTTTCTTTTTTTCCCTGTCAGTTGATTTCGTTGTCCGCAACTGAGATGCTCCAAGTTTTATCATTTTCAAATTTTATCAAAGGAGGAACTTTTAGTCAAAGTTATTTTTTAGTGGACGTTGCGCTGACTGTTACAGGTATTTCTTTTTGCAAACTAACCGAGATACTCTGAAATTTATCTGCCAAATTCTTGATATCGCTTATCTGTGTCAAATCTTCCCGGCGGAGAAGTTGCTTACCTTGGTTAATTTGGCTTTTTAATTTTGTCAGTACATTAAGCGCCCTGTTAATTTCTGCTACGGAGAGATTTGCCCTGTCCACACTATCTCCAATCTGTTGATTTAAATCATTTATTGTCTCGTTGATTAAAATATCTGCCTGTAAATTTTTCTCAGCCTCCACTTTCGCAATCTTTAAAGCTTCTTCTGAAGCTATAATCTGCGCTTGCAATTCCCCTGTTGCCTGTCCCTCCAAAATAGAAAGTGCCTTCTGTTTTTCTTTAATTGAATTATTTATTTTTTCTGCCAATAAAGCTATGTTTCTTCCCGTTAGTTTTGCGTCAGTCAGGTCTTCCGATGCTGCTTTTAAATTATCCGATATCCCCTGTAAATCGATTCTTATTCCCGCAAGATTATTCCTTACTAACACAATCCGTAGTTCCGCCAATCTTTCTCCGGCAATTGCATTGTGCATTTCTGCTTTTTGTTCCGGAGTAAATACCAGAAGCAAACGGAATTCCTGCTTTAATTGATCAAGAAAAAATAAAGGACTGTCAGGAAGAATAATTCCCGGTCCTTCAGCTGTCGGAGGAATCGATAAAACCGGTGCGGCCTCTACTCCCAAGACATCCTGCTGATGGTCAGCAAACACGGGTTTTGAGGAAAGAACAATAACTGCAGCTGACAAACTAACGCCCAGAAGAAAAATAAATAGCCCTCTCACATTATTTATGATGATATGTTTCAATATATTTGTCAAGATATACTCCGTAAAGAAATTGACAGTTTATGTTATTATATAATTTATGACAGCAACCGGACATGCGCTTATTGGAACTGTTATTGCGGCAAAAATCGGAAACCCGGCTCTTTCAATACCAATCGCTCTGACATCGCACGTTATCGCAGACATAATTCCCCATTGGGATACTGCCACCAACAGAAAAAAGAAAACATTTAAAAAGTTGTTCATCCATAGTTTTATTGACGTAATTCTCGGATTCATTCTTTCTTATTTACTTATTGTTTCGTTTTTTCCAAAAACCAATCTTCCCTATGCATTTTTTATGATTATTGTTTCACAGTTTTTTGATTGGACAACGGCTCCTTATTATTTTTTCAAAATCAAGGCCTTTAAATGGGCCTATTCTCTTCAGAAACTTTTTGACAATAATTTAGATTTACCATGGGGCCTGGCTACACAGATTGTTTTTGTAGCTTTGCTGGTAATTTTGGCTAAAAAATTTTAGACCCGTAAATTTGCACATTATTGACAAATATACCCGGCTCTGGAATACTTTAATAATGGAAGAACAGAGTATTCCCCAACCGCCAATTGTTCAGGTTAAAAACCAATCAGAGTCTGAAACGGAAAATACTTCGTTTCCTAAATGGCCGTTGATTATTATTGTTCTATTTGCAATCATAATTCTTTCTGCCGGAATATATCTTCTGAACAAAAGCTCAAGTAATTTACTTTCAAAACAAACTCCCTCTCCAACCACAACAATTCCCTCCTCAACCTCAGTCAGTAAGACTGCAAATTGGAAAACATACAAGTATAGCTTATACTCCCTTACCTATCCTGATACGTGGTCTGAAGGACAGGAAAACGGATTGCCTGCCTTAACTCATCAAGAAAAAAACGAACATTGGAGTATCAGTATGGAAATAATTTCCCAAGAGCAGGTAAATCTTAGAGGAGT
>CAIQLZ010000091.1 GCA_903872785.1 Candidatus Levyibacteriota bacterium | reverse complement strand
TATCAAATTAACATCCTTATCAATAAAAATATGGACATTTTCTTCTTTAAAAAATTTTGCCATTCCGGTTTTTTCAAGTTTGGTTTTCTGAAATTCAGATTCTCCTTTGGAAAATATCCCTAATTCAGCAATTTTAGACAGATTTTCTAAAACTGAAATTACCTCCCCGTAAGAAGTATACTTTGTTAACTTAGAATCTTTAAAAGTTTGAGTATCAAATAATGTAAAATCGATGTCAAAGAGTACGAATTTTTGCTTATTCATTTCTTAACGACTACCCCCTGAAATTTAGTATAATATTTTGTATCATCCGGAACATTTTCTGCAACAGTTGTATTAGAGCCGATTACTACTCTCTTTCCGATAATTACACCCGGCATTGAGGAAGATTTTATGCCAATCCGCGTATCATCTCCAATCATTGCTCCCAAACTTTTCTGCCCCGTGTCAATTTTCTCATTCTTAACTGCAGTTTTAACCGTTGTCCTGTCCAACCGGACATTGGCAGTAGCAAATCCTGCTCCGATCCGGCAATTTTTTCCGATTACTGAATCGCCGATAAAACCGGAATGCACTTTGGAGTTTTCCATCAGCAAAGTATTTTTAAACTCCATGTTTGCGCCGATAACTGAATTTTCTTCCAAGTCAACTCCCTGCCTTAGAATAGAATTATTGCCCACATACGCATTTTTACCTATGTAACACGGACCTTTAATTGTTGCGTTTTCCATTATTTTTGCGCCTTCATCCAGATAAACTTCGCCTGAAATCTGGGAGGATACGGCAACACTGGCTGATTTGGCAGTATATTTTTTAAGAAGAGAAAATAAATGATCCTTGAAAGACAAAATGTCCCACGGATATTTCAAGGAAACATTGTTAATACCTGTAACTGCAAATTTAATATCTGCTTTTTTTGCAAAGTACGAAATTGATTTCTCAAAATTATAATGTTCTTTTGATATTTTTTTAAGATTTTCTACAAATGCTTTATTTAAAAGATAAATTCCAATTACTCCCAGGTCAGAAGGTTCAGTTCCTTTTAGGGGCTTTTCGACAATCTCAACTACTTTTTCTCCCTCTATTTTTAAAACCCCCATTTTTTGTAATAAAAGAGGGTCAGTTATTTTTTTTGCCAGTAAAACTATATCCGTATTATTAATCTTTCTGCCTAACAATAAATCTTTGAATTTATGAAAATCTGCATGATAAGAATGAAGAAGAAAAAAATCCGATTTAATATATTTTTGCGCAAGCAGTAATGCATCTCCCATTCCGGTTGCTTTTGCCTGAACAACATATTGGATATCTAATCCTAATTTTTTACCATTTCCGAATAAATCTTTTATCTTCCTATCGCTAGTAACAATAATAATTACATTCTTTATTCCGGAATTTTTTACTGACATTAATGTATGTTCCAAAATAGTTTTTCCCATGATTTTAACCATTGATTTATGTAAATCATTGAACGGATAAAATCTAGATGATTCTCCTGCTGCTAAAATTACTGCTTGCATAATTTATTCTCCCTTAGCTCTTTTTATGTCCGCACCCAATGACCCAAGACGTTCCTCCAATTTTTCGTATCCTCTGTCCAAATGTTCTATTCCAAAAATTACGCTTTCGCCTTTTGCAGATAACGCTGCCAATACTAAAGTTGCCCCGGCTCTTAAATCTGAAACTTCAACTACAGCATTATGCAGAGGAGTCAGATCTTTTATTCTGATCGCATGGAAATAGGCAGGATTATTGTCGGACAGATTAAAATTATAAACTTTTTCCGGATTTTTAATCTCAGGATTAAACTGTGTTATATTTGCTCCCATTTTTTTTAGTTCTTCAACGTATCCGAATCTGTTTTCGTAAACGGTTTCATGAATTACTGCTTCTCCTTTTGCCTGAGTCATTAAAATCGCCCACGGACCCTGCCAATCAGTCATGAATCCCGGATAGACAGAAGTCTGCACATCAACGCTTGTTAGTTCTCCTTTATAAAAAAATCTTACTCCCTGTCCTTTTCTCTCCACTCCTGCCCCTGCTAATTCTAACCTTTGAATAAACGGAGAAAGGTCAACATTTTGTGCTCCAATAATTAAAACATCTCCTTTTGTAATAATGGCCGCAATTGCCAAGGTGACAATTTCATTTCTGTCGGGACCGATGGTAAATTCTGTTCCGTTTAGCTTCTCAACTCCCTGAACAACTATTGTCCGCTCTCCTGTTCTTAAAATTTTTCCTCCCATTTGATTTAAAAGATTTATAAGTTCATCTATTTCCGGTTCGGCTCCCGAATTTTCAAGTGTTGTTTTCGTACCATCTAAAAGTGCTGCAACCATTAAAAGTGTTTCCGTACCTGTATGAGTACTCTTTTCAAATTTATAAACAATTTCATCTTTTTTTAAATTGTTGTTTTTCTTAAGATAAAAAAATCCGTCATTGCTCATGTAAGAAACCGAATATCCCATTTTCTCAAGCCCTTTTATGGTTCTGTCGATCGGACGCGCACCAATCCGGCATCCTCCGGGATTCGGAATAATTGCTTTGCCCATGCGGGCCAGAAGGGGAGACAAAAACATGGCTGATGCCCTGATCTTGGCCGCTTCTTCCAAGGATATTTTTTCTTTTTTAAAATTTTTCATATGGACGTAAGCTACATGGTCAATGATTTTTACCTCTCCTCCCAACTCCTTGATAATTTCCGCCATTACCATAAAATCCGAAATCAGCGGAACATTTCTTATAACAACCTCTTCACTTGTTAAGCAAGCGGCAACCATTGCCTTCAGAGCAACATTTTTTGCGCCGGACACATAAGTTCTTCCTTTTAGTTTTTTTCCTCCGTTTACAATTATTTTTTCCATATTATTTCTTAATTAATTCCGGATTTATCTTGTAGACGTCTCCCGCTCCCATAGTGATAATGACAACATCTTTTCCGTAACTTTGACTGTTAATGTATTTTATAACATCTTTTAGCTCCGGTATAAACAGAGACTTCTTCCCAATTTTCATGGTCAGATCTTCCATTGAGACTGTTGGATCGGACTTCTCGCGCAAAGAAGAGTATATATTAGTCAAAACAACAGTGTCAACGTCTTTAAATGAATTACTAAATTGTTCGAACAAAGATTTTGTTCTGGAATAAGTATGCGGTTGGAAAACACAAATTATTTTCGAATCCGGAAATTTTTCTCTAAAAGCTTTTAAGGTTTTTTGAATTTCTGTAGGATGATGCGCGTAGTCATCAAAAATTAAAGCTCCTGAGGAAAGTGTACCGATAAACTCAGATCGTCTTTTCGAACCTTTAAATTGTCTTAAGCCTTTTTCTATCTGTTCTTGGGACAAACCGATTTCCTGCCCGACAACAAAAGAAGCTAACGCATTCAAACGGTTATGATCTCCAAAAATAGAAAGTTCTATGTTGTTAAGGACATCTGAAACAATAAAATCATTGCCAGATAAAACACCATAAGTTATTTTCCTACCCTTAAACTCGCTCAGTAATTTTTTTACTTCCGGATCATCACCGCAAACAATTAAAACTCCGTTTTTTGGCAATTGATTGGCGAAAGCCAGAAATTCGTTCCTTACTTCATTCAAAGAACCGTATACATCAGGATGATCAAATTCAATATTGGTAATTACTGCAATTTTTGGATGTTGCCACATATGTTTGATTGTTCTGTCATAACTCGGCTCTGTCATATACTCATCTGCTTCGGCCACAAAATAGTCTCCCTTCCCATAGTGTCCCGGCGCACCCAATGAAACTGCATTTGCTGTGCCGATAAGATAGGAGGGGTCAAGATCGTTTATTTTCAGTAAAGTTGCAATCATTGCGCTTACGGTAGTCTTGCCATGAGTTCCTGTCACGGAAATTCCTGTAAATTTTCTCCCGAAAATCCCGCCATTCATAAAAACCCCTACAGCTTCTCCCTGAGCTATTACTTTTATTTTTTTACTTTTTGCTTCAACAACTTCAACATTATTGAATCCTCCGTGAGCTCCGGTTGTAATTACTAAATCAACATTTCCGACATTGCTTCCAGCAAATCCAATTTTTGGCACTATTCCGGCTTTTTTAAGAACAATATCTGTAATAAATTCATCTGCAATATCTGATCCGGAAACATTTATACCCGCTTCTTTTGCAATAATAGCCAAAGGTGTCATTCCGACTCCTTTTATGCCTACGAAATGGATGGATTTTATTTTATTCATATTATCCTTTTATTTATTTTCAAGCGCCTCCCTGGTTACTGCGTATTCATCCCATGAAACTTCCCCGTGGCCATAATTCATGGATTTTTCATGAGATTTTCCCGTAATTAGGACAAAATCTCCTTTTTTTGCCATTTTAATTGCCTTTTCAATCGCTTCTTTCCGGTCTGAAATTTTCAATATTTTTATTTTTTTGTTAATAATCCCCGATTCAATCTGCCTGTTAATTTGGTCTACTGATTCCGAACGGGGATCCTCTGCAGTTAAAATTAGAATATCTGCGTACTGCGCAGAGTTTTTTCCCATTACCGGACGTTTTGCCTCATCCCTTAATCCGGCTGATCCGAATACGTGAATGATTTTGCCCCGGACAATTGGCCTGACAGATTTAAGAATCTGCTCAATTGAATTTGGCGTGTGAGCAAAATCAATCATTACCGTAAAATCTTTTTTGAAAACTATGTCTGCCCTGCCTGTTGGAGGCACAAAGCTTTCAATCCCTTCCGCAATTGCCCTATCCCCTATTCCCAATGCCCTACAGGCACTTATGGCAGCCAGAACATTATATCTATTAAACTCCCCGATTAATGTTGTTTTAAAAGGAAAATTGCCGGGATTTACATCGGAATTATTTTTCAATCCATACGTTATTAACTTTGTTCTTAAAAATTTGAAATTGGAAATTAATCTGTATGATTGATCATCTTTGTTTACGATGGCAATTTTACTTATTTTGAGAAGTATCGCTTTTGTTTTTACGTAATTTTCGTAAGTTTTATGATAATCCAAGTGTTCATGGGTAATATTCGTCAGCACCCCAACTTCAAAAGGAATAGCAAATGCCCTATTTTGATCCAAAGCGTGAGAAGTAACCTCCAAAACAAAGTATTTTGCCCCCAAATGCTTAGCTTTCTTAATATAAGATCTTAAGGCAAATATCCTTGGGGTCGTAACATGAAAACCAATATCATAAGCTTTCCCATTTATTACAGCAGAAATACTCGTTACCAGAGCAGCTTTTTTCCCGGCGCTATTTAGAATATGATATATCAGGCTGGAAGTGGTTGTCTTTCCGTCAGTTCCGGTTACCCCAATCACAATCATTCCTTTCCAGGGAAACCTAAACCAGATATTTGCACCAAACGCCCGCACAAGATGATAAAGATTCTTTGTTTTCTGCCACATTGCTTTATATTATACCTCTTCTTATTCTCCATCTCCAGTTCGGGTCACTCTGAAGGAGGAATACCGTAGTAATTTAATAAATCGTGGGCAATATCAAAAAATACCGGAGCTGCCGTATCTGCTGCATAAATAGAGGCTGTTGGTTTTTCTAAAATAACCAACATTATAAATTTAGGCTTTTCTGCCGGAGCAAAACCGATAAACGAGGCAATCGTACTATTCGGATCATAATGGCCCTTCACGGGAATAGATGCTGTTCCTGTTTTTCCCGCAATTCGATATCCTTTCAGTTTAGTCCACTGAGCTTCTCCTTTTTCAACAGCATTTACCAGAATCTCTGTCATAACTTTGGCGGTTTTTGCAGAAATAGGAATGTTACTAATCCGCGTAGGCATTTTAAAAACTTCTCCGCTTGAATTTTCAAATGCAGTTACTATACGGGGTTTCATAATCTTTCCTTCGTTTGCCAAAGCTGAAAATGCAGTCAAAAGCTCAATTGGAGTAATAGAAATCCCCTGACCAAAACCAGTTGTAGCCAAATCAACAGCATACCAGGCGCTCCTTGTCTTTAAAGCAGGCGCTATCTCACCTTGCAAATCTATTTCTGTTAATTCTCCTATACCGAATTTCGTGAGATAATTTATCATCCTGTCCGCTCCAAGTTTTTGAGCAACAAAAACCATACCCGTATTGTCCGAATGCTGAATAACCTCAAGCATATTGCTATCTTTATAATATTTATCATTCCAAGTATGTAAATCATACCCGCTGACTGTTACAGGTCCCGAACAAATATTGCATTTTGTCTGCGGGGTAATTAGTCCTGCATCCAAAGCACTGGCCATAACTATTGGCTTAAAAGTAGATCCCGGTTCATAGGTATTTGTAATAAACGGATCTTTGTATAAATTTTCGTCATATTCCCAATATTTTTCCGGAGAAAAAGTCGGCAAAGAAGCCATTGCCAAAATATTGCCTGTTTGCGGATCCATTATGCCAATCATTCCGCCTGATGCTCCATATCTTTTTATACCATCTTTTAATTTCTGTTCGGCTAAAAATTGTATAGATCTGTCTATACTCAGCCACAGACTGTCTCCATCCGAACTATTAATCATGGCATTTTGCTCAGAAATGATTGGCCTCCCTAATGCATCGTGAAATTCCGTTGAGTAGCCTTCTTTGCCCTTCAAAAGCCGATCGTAAAATCCCTCAAGTCCGACATAACCCTTATCCTGCCCCTCTTCATCTTTACCGACAAAACCTACAAGGCTTGCAGCAGCTGATGCTTCAGGATAAAAACGCACGTAGTGCTCTTCAAATCCTACTCCCGGAAGCTGTAGTTTTTCTATCTCTGCCTTTTTTTGAGCGGTAAGACCTGACTGGATCGGAACCCACAGTCGATCCGGCAATAATTGAGCACCAACAGAAGCTTCTGCAATATTAAGAAGAGAAGAAAGTGCCTTAACAGTTTGGTTTTTATTTTTAACTACTGTAGGATTAATAAATAAAAGATAAGAAACTTTATTTGCCGCAATCGGAAACCCATCGGATGTTTTTATTTCGCCCCTTCTCGGCAGAATTTTTAGAAGACCGCTGTATTGAGACTTAGCCAATTCGGAGAGCATTTCTGCCTTAACCACCTGCCAATAAAACAAACGGCTTATGATAAGTACAAACAGTAGGATGAAAATTACAAATACAAAAGGATAGCGCCATCTCATATGGTCAATAAGCCCAGTATAACACCAAGCGACGTCAAGTAAGTTATGGTCTAACTGCCAAAGATCCCGATGTTTTTACAATCATTAAATTATTTCCATTAATAAACCCTGATTGCTTTGCTTTTTCAGCGATAGCCGTAAGAGAAGACGCCGTTAATAGCTCTTCTGACAAAATGGCATTTTGTGTTTTATAGGAATTTATTTCCTCCTGAGCTTTACTGACAAAAATCCCCGATGTAGACAACATATTATACAAAATAGCTTTCCCAACTGATAAAGAAATCACCAGTCCTATTAAAATTATTATTACGATATATGCTTTTTTCATATTTATTTTTTTTCAAATATTCTTAACTTTGCGCTTCTTGACCTGCTATTCTTTTCTATTTCCTCAGCTGTCGGAATAATCGGTTTATCAGTAATAATTCTCCCCATATTTTTTTCCTCAAATTCTAAAAATTTCTTTTTCACAATTCTATCTTCCAGAGAATGAAATGAGATTACACATAATCTTTTGCTTTCCCCCAAAAGCTTCAATGCTTTTGGCAGAGCTTCCGCAACCGCATTCAATTCATCGTTTACTATAATTCTTAAAGCCTGAAAGATTTTTTTGCTCTGCCCGGATTTGGCAAAAACTATTTTTGCCAGATCTTTTGTCGTTTCAATCGGTTTTACGCTACGGGCCCTAACAATAGCGTCAGAAATCTCCCAAGCGCGAATTTCTTCACCAAATTTAGTAAATATTTCATTTAGCTCTCCTTTCGTTAGAATTTTGATTAAATCAAGGGCCCTAACTCCCAATTCCTGATCCATTCGCATATCCAGCGGACCCTCGTTCTGGAAACTGAATCCCCGCGCGGGATCGTCTATCTGATGGCTGGAAACACCAAGGTCAAAAATTATTCCAGCCACTTTATCGAAATTATTTAAAAGTGCAATTTTATCTATATCTCTAAAATTTCCTCTGGCTAAAGTTAAATTTTCCGGTTTAAATCTCTTTACAAATTCTAATGCGTCTTTATCAACGTCAATTCCTAAAACTGCCCCGCCCAATTTCAAAATCTCAAAACTGTGCCCTCCTCCTCCAAGTGTTGCGTCAATATATTTCCTCCCATTCTCAATTCTTAATCCCTCTATTGTTTCTTTTAAAAGTACAGGCTTATGAAAATTGCTCATGTTTTATCTACTTTCTCTTTGTCTATCAGTTTTTGAGAAATATTTTCTATGTTTTTTTCAAGGTTCTGTCTGTAGGCCTCCCAAATTTCCTTATCCCACAGCTCAACGTACCGGGACAGCCCTAGGAATACAACTTCTGTTTTAATTTTTGCAAAGCGTCGCAAGTAGTCAGGTATAACAAACCTTCCTTTAGAATCAAGCTCAACGAAGGTTGCTCCTCCGAGAAGGTAACGCTGGGTTTCTCGGGCAGGCTTCTCAATAAAAGGTCTTCCTTCTGTTCCCTCAAGAAGAGCTTTCCAGCCTTGTTCCGAGACGATGATAAGCGAATTTTCATATCCTAATGTAATTATTAATTTTTCCCCGATAACTTCTCTTAATTTTTTAGGAAAAGCTGTCCTGCTTTTTTCTCCAACCTTAGCTTCATATTGTCCTAATAGCATTTTTTCAACCTGCCTTTCTTAAATTTACTTGTCCCACTTTTTCCCACTTTGGACCACTTATTATTATAATGAACCACTTTAAACCACTTGTCAAGCGGAAGATAACTAAAATAGTGTATCGGGAAAATTAAAACTCAATATGCAGGATTTATTGGCTTAATTCGAGGGATTTTTCAACTTGCGAGGTAGTACCGTCAGTTTTTGCAACTTTCAGGATTAATTTTAGATTAGAAACATCCTGATCGTAATGACAGACATCCGAACACGTCCCAAGAGTTATTTCCTTTAAAACTTTCTCTCCGGCTTGTTTTATGCTTATTTGTCCTATAACTCCTCTGGGAATATTCCCTTGAGATATATAATCCAGCTCATAGTCAAGACTTGAAATACCTTTTGTATTCGCAACTTGAAGAATTACCTTATGATTGTCACTTGAGGCAGACAAACTCAAGCCTATTTCCTCAGGTTTAATTATGGTTACTTTTTCCTCAGCAGGTGCTTGTTCAACGGGAGTGGGACTTGTTTTTTTACTAACGAAAAAGAATAATCCTCCGCCAATCAGAACAACCAAACCGACTATTATGGCTATAAGTAAATTTTTATTTTCCATCAATATTCTATATTGTATCAATGCTTAATTTTTTGTCAAGGCCATTTGAAATAATAATTACCCCTTGAAATACAAAATAATTTAAGTTAAAGTTGAAGCGTCAAGGGCTGAATAAAATTATGCCTTCAAAAGAAATAATTTCTGCAATTCCCGAGAGATCATTACAAGAAAAGTGTGGCATAATCGGCATTTATAATCCCAAAGGCAGTATTCTTCAACAATTCGACCTTGGGAGTACGGCCTCAAGAGCGTTATGGCACAGAGGACAGCATGGATTAGGATTTGCCATAAATACCAGTCAGAATATCCAAAAATATATAAGAATCGGGACAATAGATCAAGCTCTCCCGGCAGAATTAAGAAATAATTTTGAAAAAATTGAAAGCACCAGTAATTGGGCAATTTTTCATACCCGCTATGGAACCTCCGGCAGCTACGAAGAGAGCAATCTTCAACCGATTATTGTCAAAACTCCTGACGGAATAAATTTTTCCGTAATCCATAACGGAGAATTTGCGATAAACGACAAAATAAAAAAAAATATTCCTGAAAATATCCCTGAAGGCGCAAGTGACACTTTTATTTTTGCAAAAACTCTTCAGTATTCCTTAGGCAACACTCCTGAAGAAAAGATTATAAATACTTTAAGCAAGGCAAATGGAGCATATTCTATGTTGATCGGAACTGACGACGCCTTATTTGCAGCCAGAGATCAATTTGGGGTACGCCCGATGATACTTGGTAAATGTAATAACGGCTGGATAATCGTATCTGAAACTCACGCATTAGATAAACTAGGAATAAAACCAGAAAGAGAAATAAAAAGAGGTGAAATTATTAGAATCAATGAGAACGGCATAACCACCTTAAAAGAAGGATGGAGCACTGCCGGCAATTTTTGTGACTTGGAATGGGCATATTTCAGTAGGCCAGACTCTATGAATCCAACGTACGATGAATCAGATGACTCAATTCATCCGGAAAAATGGCTATCTAATCTAAGATTTAGAGAAAAGTGCGGTCTAATACTGGCCAAAGAAAAACCAATTAAAAATGCAACTTTTGTTGTAGGAGTATCAGATTCCGGAGTTGCAGTTTCAACCGGATATGCAATAGGAACGCGTCTTCCCTACCGACAAGTTCTTCTGAGAGATCATTACGATCAAAACGGACAAACTAGAACTTTTATGAAAGACGAATGTTTAACAAACATTCCCGAGATGGTATCAAGCAAGCTCTCATTGGTTCCTGACCCGCGGATTTGGAAAGATGCCATAGCTGTAGTTGGCGATGATTCTATGATAAGAGGATCAACAGCTATATCCCTAACCAAAGTAATGTTTTATCTTGGCGCAAAAGAAGTTCATTGGATTTTAGGATTTCCCCAAGTTAGATTTCCGTGTCACTTAGGAGTAAGTCTGCGAACTAACAATGAATTAATCGCTTTCAGAAATCATGGAAATGAAAAAGCTATTGCTAAAGAAATTGGAGCTACGAGCGTAAATTACATATCACATGAGGGCTTTATTAAAGCGCGTACCGAAACTAGAAATATATATCTGCCAGGAAATCCGAAGGAAATATTTTTAAGAAATGGCGGATGCGGAGGATGCATAACCGGTCTTCATCCGATAAGTAAAGAGGGAATTGTCTATCAGCCGCAAAGCTAAACTAACTTTTTCTGCAAATAAGCAACTAAATTTTCTATCTTTATTCTTTTCTGATTCATTGTGTCCCGATCACGAACCGTAACCGCATTGTCTTCCAAAGTTTCAAAATCAACTGTTATGCAAAATGGAGTACCGATTTCATCCTGCGCAAAATAACGTTTACCGATATTTCCTCTCCCATCAAAAACTGTTACGAAGTTTTCCTTTAAACTTTTATAAATTTCCTCCGCCTTTTTAACTAATTCCGGCTTATTAGCTAACAATGGAAATACAGCAACTTTATAAGGAGCAATCTTCGGACTAAGTTTCAAAACTATTCTATCTTTTTCTTCAGTGTAAGAATCTGAAAGAATCATTAAAAGCAAACGGTTTATACCAACTGCCGGCTCTATAACATGAGGCGTAATTTTTTTACCTGTGGGATCAACAATAGACAAATCTTTATTCGAAAATTTTCCATGCTGCTTAAGATCATAATCCGTCCTGTAAGCTAATCCCCACAGCTCTTTGAATCCGAAGGGAAATTTATATTCCAAATCTTCCGTTCTTTTGCTGTAAAAAGATCTTTCTTCGTCCGAATGCTCTCTCCAGCGGAGATTATTTTCGTTAATATTTAATGCCTTTGTGACAAAATCCCACATTGTGTTTTTCCATGCGTCAAAAAGCTTTTTCCAATCCTGCTCTTCAGAGTCAAAGAAATATTCCAACTCTGCCTGTTCAAACTCCAAAGTTCTAAAGACGGAATTTCCCGGAGTTATTTCGTTTCTGAAACTTTTTCCGATCTGAGCTATTCCAAAGGGCAGCTTAACACGGGATGAATCAACAATATTTTTAAAATTAATAAACATCCCCTGTGCTGTTTCTCCCCGAAGATAAGCCAAAGACTGATCTCCCTCAATAATTCCCAAATTAACCGGAAACAGTAAGTTAAATTTGCGAACAGAAGTCCAATCATGTTTCCCGCAATTGGGACAAATTACATCTTTGTTGGAGCTAATTATCTCTTCCAACTCCTGTAAACTTTTGCCTTCTACTTTCTTTTTGATTTTTTCCTCAATCAGATGATCTGCGCGCATACGAAGCTTACAATTCCTGCAATCTACCATTGCGTCTGCAAATCCGGCAGTATGCCCTGAAGCACGCCAAATCTCCTGATGAGAAATAACACTCGCATCTAATCCTACAACATCCGAACGCTTATGCACAAAATAATCCCACCATAAGTTTCTGATATTGCGTAAAAGCTCTGTGCCGGCCGGACCGTAATCATATGTATTCGCTAACCCCCCGTAGATTTCCGATCCTTGAAATATTAATCCCCGTCTTTTACAAAGAGCGGTAATTTTATCCATTAAGTTTGATTCATCCATTGAATAAATTATAGCACAAGAAGCATTTGCCTTACTCAAGAAAAAGCGGTATAACACGCAGGGTCTTAATTTTTCTTTCCAACAACTCTTCCATAACTGCCTGTGAATCCTGAGTCTGTAAAAGCTTTGCTTCTGTCCAAAACCCGAGTTCCATCAAAAGATCTTTTTCAAATTTTTTTATCAAATTTTGCGTATCCAAAGTTTTAGAAAGTTCAAGAAGAACAGATTTTAAATAAAAAAATACAGATCTATTTTCCTGATTATCTGCGCACAAACCATTTATCAATTCACAAATATAATAAGCATACCCAATTTTATGAAGATCGCTTTTGATAGAAGAAAAGTCTTCAAGAGTTTGCGCTTCCGTAACTATAGGCATGCTAGTTTTAGAACTTCTATAAAGAGTAAACTGCGAAAAATTTAGCAACTCAACATGGGATGATCTGCGGCTGGAAATACGCCTTACGCCCGGAGCTTTAACTGCTATTTTCCCAAATTCTTTACTAAGTATGGTTAAAACCTTATCTGCTTCGCCCAAATTTCTTCTTTTAAGAACAATTCCCTCCGTTTTATATGTTCTCATT
>CAIQLZ010000090.1 GCA_903872785.1 Candidatus Levyibacteriota bacterium | reverse complement strand
TATACAAAATACAATGATTATGTTACTTATTCTAATCTTAATAAAAATACTGTGCTTTATCCTTTCAGAAACATTATAAATAATGAGAATTTAGTTTCTCCCAGTCTTAGTTTTCCCTTTTTTCCAACTATTGAAAAACAATATGCTGTTGTTTTGTCAGATAATCCTTACAATGATTGTTCTCTCTCAAATCCTGCAAACTCGGAGTCAAAAATGAAGCTGTTAGAGAACAATTCAGGAAAATTCCTTAGATACTCTTCAACTTCCAGCCCCCTATGCAATCATTACTCTTTTCCAGATGCTCGAAGAGAGCAAGGATATTTAATTTCTATTGTCTCGAGAAATA
This sequence comes from Candidatus Levyibacteriota bacterium, assembly GCA_903872785.1. Classification (GTDB taxonomy): domain Bacteria; phylum Patescibacteriota; class Microgenomatia; order Levybacterales; family UBA12049; genus GWB1-37-8. The sequence continues at coordinate 2,385 of CAIQLZ010000090.1, read as the reverse complement.
TAACAGGCTTACCTCTTAAGCTTTGTGTTCAAAATTATATTTCAAAACGTTGTGATCTGTTTACCCAGTTGTCTGCTTCTCCAAACTTTACAGAAGAAACTTTTCTTCTTCCTCCGATGGAAAAAGGAGTTGGATTTGACATCAATTTTAATAATTTCACGATCAATAAAAGTCCAGCTATCAATGATCTTAGCTCTGTGAAAATTATTCCTTTCCCGTATGCAGAAATTTTGCAAACCGAGCAATACAGACCTAATAATTTTAAAAATGTAAGTTTTATTTCCTATTCTCAGTCTTTTGATTCCGGTTGGAAAGCATACGAAATAAAACTCGAAGCTCAAAATTCAAAACTCAAAACTTTTTTAGTAAATATGTTCCCTTTTCTCTTCGGAAAAGAGTTAAAAAACCATGTTTTGGTAAATAATTGGGCTAATGGATGGGAACTAAATAATTCAGATAGTAAAAGTTCAAAAATTGTAATTATTTTCTGGCCGCAATACTTGGAATATTTGGGCTTCGGAATATTGCTAGCTACTTTCGTTTGGGTAATTTTATTTACTAAAAAGAATTAGCCTCTTCTTTTCTTCTTTGAACTTTTGCCTTTTCCCAAACCTCTTCTTTTGTTTGCTCCGAAGTTAGCAAGCTATTGTTGAGTTTTTCGCCAATTTTTGTCATCTCTTCCCTTTTTTCATCAGATGCTCTCGGAAGAGGAGGATTTTTTTGAAAACAATGGACTACCATTAACATCAACTAATCCTGAAGATCCTATTTTTGCTCCCTGCAATTTCTGCGTCGCTTCATCAGCTGTTTTGGGTAAATTTTCCAGAGCTGTAACGGCAGCTTCTGCAGATTTACCGGTTAATTTTTCTCCTAACTTTTTCTTCAGAAAATCACTTATTAAAACTTCTGTTTTTTCCACAAAAAATGAGTGGAATTTCAAAGGTTTCCCTTTTTCATCGATAAAAACCTTACCTGTCTCATCTAAGATTTCTGCGTTTTCAATTAACAAACCACTTCGTTTAATCGAATAACCCAATTCCTTAAGGTAAAAATCGCGGGTGACTCTGATTATACCACTGGAGGTCAACGGCTTACCATCAGCTCCTGGTTTTTTTAGTTCTTCTACTAATCTTGCTTGGACTTCCTCAAAAGCTGTTTTCGGAGAGACAGGAGTTTCAACCAATGGGGATACAGCTTTTGTTTCTTCTATTGGAGGTGTCTCTGGATTTACAGGTAATTCCGGACTTACAGATAATTCTGCTGTAGGCTCTATATCGCTTTTAACCTCTGCTACTTGTTCAGCTTCTGTTCCTGCTGACGACTTTTGCTCTGTCAACTCTTTCTCCGCTTGAGTAATAATATCCTCCTTTGTTTCTGCCGGCACCTCAGTTAGAGCTGCAGGCATTGGAGTAGCTTCAGGAGATACCCCTTCCGTGCTATTTAATGATTCCTGAAGTTTTGCTAATTCTGCTGGCATTTCTTCTTCAGTTTTTGCCGATGTTTCAGCTGAAACTGGCGTTGACCCTATTACTTTGTCTTCTTCTACGGCAGGCACTGTTGCTTGTTGTTCAAGACCCCTTTCGATTCCTTCATTCTGTGATCCTGAAAAAACGGAAGCACTCTCTTTTCCACCGAACTGATCTGTAAATGATTTTTCTTGATCTGTTAGTGATTTTTGTTCTCCACCTTGAGATTCAACTGGAATTTCGTCTACCATATTTCCTCCTTGTAATAATTAAGCCAGATATGAGTAACTTTGTCAATACTTTGTATGCGTTGCTGACATTTTAGACATTACTCCTTTCAAGACTAGATAATCCATTGGACTTTTTAAGTTACCATGGGCACTGTGTGCTCTTTGCGTATTGTACGATAACAAAAATAACAAATAATCAATTAGTTTTCTAGTAAAGTGGGACTGCGGATAATATCCAGATTGTTGTCAATAAACTCCTCCTGAATAGTTCTGTTAAATCTCTACATAACCCCATTGATTCTGCGGTATCTTGGATAAATAAATGTTTGGGGAATACGTTCTTTTACCAAGTAATCACCTAAAAACTCTACCCATTTGCCTGTTTAATAATGGCTATTGCGTAAGAATATATCCTCACAAGTTTCTTAAAGAAATCTATTGTATTTTGATTGTTTAAGTGTTCGCACATTAAGGAGAAAGCAAGCTTCCCACGTACATCAACTACATAGTAAAAGTCGTATTTAATTCCATCAACAAATCTTAAAATAGTGTCCATTTCCAGCGCACAGCAAAAATAATTCATGCATTAATTTCTTGACAACCTTACCCGCAAAATCCATACTAATCATAGATGTGTTCTGGGGTTTTCTATGGCAAGATTTGGAATTTTCTCATTTACCAGATGCAAT
>CAIQLZ010000089.1 GCA_903872785.1 Candidatus Levyibacteriota bacterium | reverse complement strand
CTTCAAAACGTTTATTAGTTTTGTAGAATCTTGACTATAAATAGCTTCAGACATTTCACGGTAATATTGTTCATTTGCCGGATTCCATCTGTCAAAATCTCTATTTAATAACGGCTGTGGAATACCAAATTGCAAAAAATCCGCACCCTGAAAACTAGCTTGCCCTGAGCCTGTCGAAGGGTACCAGTTATAGTATTCCCATCCCCAAACAGACTGAATAGGAAAATTGGCTACTCTTGCGGTTGTATCTTGATTTTTGAACCAGTTAAACATTTCAAAATATGACTTTGGGATATTGATTCTCATATAGGGACTGATAAAATATCCTTTAAATGCAGGTAACATATATACCATAATTAATAAGAAAAAAATTAGCGCTTGCATGGCATCTTTAGCTTTTCTTAATTTGTAATTTAAGATCTTGTTTCTTAATTTTTGAATAAATTCTTGACCTTTTGCGAAATATATAGCGAATAAAAATGTAAAAATTCCCAAAACTTTATCGTCCGGAAACCTGAAAGCTTCTTTAAAAAAGGGTATTTTGTTTTGAAAAAAATTGTACAAGAAAGACGTCGGGGGATTATCGTTTATCAAAAAGAAAATGCAAAGTAAGAGAGGGGGAATTAGGGATGCCAAAATTTTATTCTTTTTGAAAGTTCCATAAAATACGCCCCCTAGAGAGACTAAGACAAAAATGGAACCAATTAATAGGATGGACTTTTGGTTTAGATTAATAATCCAAGATGAAAGAAGTGGGGAAAAAGTGCCATTGCCGGAATATGCATTCCAGTCAAATAGAAAATTTTTTAATAAAGCAATGTCCCTGATATTTCCAAATTCCTTATTGTACAGGAAAGCCTGTGGGGAGAAAAGTTGATTTATGAGCGCGTTAGGAACCTGATTTGCATGAGTGAACACATAATAAATGTTTGGAAAAATCCAAAAAGCATTTATAAGTAAAGTCAAAGCTATAATGAGCAATGATTTTTTAAGAGTTAGTAATGAGCGTTCAAGAAAACTTAAGGAGAAAATATAAAGGATAAGAACAAAAAAATATACATACCAAAGTGTCGCTGCGTAAGCAGAGGGAGCTGTAAAAAAGGTTGCTATTAGAAAAAGAAGTAAATTTTTTGTCGGCTTTTCTTTTATAAGAAGATAATCGGTTGCAAACAGAAAAAGCCAAGGGAGAGCGGCGTATTGAGTTGTAAACATCTCAAAGGGAACAACAAATATTTGCATTGTTCCCAAGTTTAATAAGTAAAATAGCGAGCCTAAAAATGACCAAATTTTGTTCTTGACAATGTATTTATTAAGAAAAAAATACATGCCAATGGGACCCAAAATCAAATTTAAAAATATGTAAAAATAGCGAAGATCCGAGAGCGGTAAAATAAAGTGTAGGAGGTATAGGATAAAAACGTGGGGGAGATCTGCCATATGTGAGTGAGCAGCAACTGCCCCAAGTCCTTGTTCTGTTCTGAAAACTCCGTTAATCTCCCGTGAGATACTGAGACCAAAATTAAATTCCGGATGCAGAGTGTCCCAACCGGAAAGAAAAGTGCCTGGAGCGTAATTTGTTATAGACAGAAGTAATGCTACCGTTATGATTAAAATAAGAAATAGATTATTTCTGATTTTTTCTAACATATTCAGAATAAAAAATTACCCCAGCATACTTAGTATGATAGGGTATGGTATTGATTACAAGTCTATTTTATCTTTGCCAGTGCCAATTTTCTGAGTTATACCTTGAAGATTCAGTAATATTAAATATCTGTGGCTGTCTGCCTGCAGCTATCATTTTTTGTTTTTCTTTTTCTATAATTTCTGAAGCTGCATTATTTCTGAAGATCGG
>CAIQLZ010000088.1 GCA_903872785.1 Candidatus Levyibacteriota bacterium | reverse complement strand
CTTTTTGAAGGAATAATGCCTGTTATCGGATTAGTATTGGGGGAAAAATTGGCCGTTTTAATCGGAAATACCGGACGTTACATCGGGGCAATTTTACTAATTAGCGTGGGGCTTTATTTATTGTGGTCTACCGGAAAAATTAAAGGCAAAGAGAAGAAAGAACCAAAGTCAACAAAACTTCATCACCTTGTGTTAACTGCTTTTGCGATAAGTATCGATAATTTAGTAGTCGGTTTTGCCCTAAGTTTTTATAAGTTCCCTCTTTTGATTACCGGTGCAACAATCGCGGCGGTAAGTTTAGGCATGTCGTTAGTCGGTTTGGAGTTGGTAGGAAAGTTGGGAGTTAAATTAGAAAAATGGAGCGAAGAATTAAGCGGCGCGATACTGATATTGGTGGGGTTTGCTCTTGCTTTCGGATTTATCTAATGCAGAAGAGATGCCGCCATCCCCAGAACGCTTCCAAGCATTGCCAGACAGGTAATCAAAATAATCACAAAGTAGGCATGGTTAATTTTGTAATCTCCCATTATTTTTTTGTTTTTACCGATTAAAGCGATAAGGAATAAAACGGGAACAGCGGCAACTCCCACCAGAACCGAGGTGTAAATCTGCGCTTTAATCGGGTTAATGCCGATAAAATTTATAGCCAGGCCTAAAATTGTGGCTATTGTGATAATCCCGTAAAATCCGTGCGCTCTCCTGAGTTTGCGATAAAGTCCCTCTTTCCATCCGAAAGTTTCCGCAAAGGCGTAAGCGCTGCTGCCTGCCATAATCGGAATAGATAACAGGCCAAGGCCGACAATGCCTGTTGCAAATATTGCTTTAGCCAAATATCCGGAATTTGGAAAACTGCGGACAATTGGTTCGATCGCCTTTGCCGCGTCTGCGGCACTATTGATATTGGTAATGCCATGACTGTAAAGAACGGTTGCTCCTGTGACAATAATCATCCAGGTACCCATTTGCGAGCCGAACATACCAAGCACGTTATCAATTTTGAGATTTCGTATAAAGGATGGGTTGATTTTTAACTTACCCTTTGCAGGCAGTAAATGGTGTAATTTTTCTTCTTCCACTTCTTGTGAGGCTTGCCAAAAAAACATATAGGGAGAGAAAGTGGTTCCAAAAACGCCGGTAATTATCAGAAGAAACTGAAAGCTAAATTCAATGTGGGGGATAAACGTGGCGGCAAGAATTTGTTGCCATGGTTCTCTGACGATAAAGACGGTTACCGGGTAAGCAAGTAAAGCCAGAACCAGGAACTTCAGAATTTTCGCGTAAGTTCTGTATGATATAAATATTTCCAGAGAAAGAATAATTGCGGTGAATAAGAAAATAAGAATGGCGTAGTTTAACGGAATAACAAGGCGGGTTGCGTCGGCCATGGCCCCAATATCAACTCCAATATTGACTATATTGGCAATAATAAAAAACATGACGACACCCAATAATACCTTGTGACTGTAATGTTCTTTGATAACTGTGGCTATTCCTTTTCCGGTGACTGCTCCTATTTTTGCACAGGCTTCCTGAACCGCTGTCTGGATAGGTAGCATATAAAATGCTGTCCATAACTGGCTATAGCCGAATTGTGCACCAGATTGTGCATAAGTGGCAATGCCTGATGGGTCATCATCAGAGGCGCCGGTAACAATTCCGGGTCCTAAAATCTTAAAAAATTTTTTAAGCGAGATCATGCATCAACAATATTCTTAAATTGTGCACATAATTTCTCTAAATTGCAAGAGATAACTGTTGCCAGGCAGCAATTTGATACGGTTCAAATGCTAAAACTAAATATGATCATTCTGGTCCCCCTCTGCGTCCTGTTTGGTTTTATGAATTGTTTTGTCTTTGTGATGAGCGGGACTGTAAATAGTATACAGTTTTAACTTGCTGTCCTGAGAAGTATTGATGATATTGTGTTCTACTCCCGCAGGAATAACAATTGCAAAACCGTCGGAAATGACCTGTTCCTCTCCGTTGAGAATTGCTTTACCAATTCCTTTCTCAACCCTAATAAACTGGTCAACTATTGCGTGTACTTCCATGCCGATTTCCTCACTTGGATTTAAGCTCATTACCACAAGCTGACTGTGCTGCGCGGTATATAAGACTTCCCGGAAACAGTCGTTTTGCATTGACTTTTCTTCGATATTTAAAACATAACCGGTCATATTCTCACCTCCTCTCCTTGATTTAGTATAGCACGTAAGTAATTTTGCGAACTTAAAATGCCAAATACAAATAAATTCTCAACGTGGTATGATAGAGCATATGATCAGCAAACTTAATGAAAGCTTAGTTCTCCTAACTTATAAAGAAAAAATACTATTGATGATCAGAAATTACATTTTTAATTCAGGAGCGCAAAAAATATGGCGTTTGGTGGGAGGAGAAAAAGAAAATAATGAATCATTTGAAAAAACAATTACCAGATGCATAAAAGAAGAGATGAATATAGAAATTGCCGACGTTAAATTTCTTTTAGTTTCGCCTGGCGACAATAAAAACACTTATTTCTATCATGGGAAATTAACCGATAATAATGTGAATCTTATTGAGCGTTCAGAAGGACAGGAATTACAGTTTTTTGATTTAAAAGAATTGGACAAACTTCAATTGGCAACGACCGCTGATATCTTTTTTACAAAAAATAGAAATATCGTCGAAGGATTACTTATTAATTAATTTTTTTCTGAAGGAATCCGCGTATCGTTGCATAGTGAATATTGTTAGATAATTAAGTTTAAAGGTTTAGCACTATTCACTTCTTCTTTCATTTTACCCTTGATTTTTATTTGTCATTTTCCAACAGCTTATGTCATAACCGATACGGCTGATACTTCTATTTATCTCCTTGGGGTTCCGGAGGAAGGAATTCTTCGCCTCCATCATCAGCTGTCTGAGGATAATCACTTGTTTTGAGCCATTGAACATATGTACACCCGGTTGGTTTTCGGGTATCCCTATCCCATCCGGCTGTACTGCATTTTTTCATTTTCTTTCCCGCGTTAGTGGTAAATAAAACCAATTTACTTGCACATTCAGGGCATTCTTCATCGAGAGGCTCCGTTGTGCCGTTAATCCACTCAACATAATCGCATCCCGTGGCTTTTCTTGTTTCTTTATCCCAACCGCCTTTTGAACATTTTTTCATTTTCTTTCCGAATCGGGTGACTGCCAAAATAAGATTAGCTTTACACTTCGGACATTTTTCGTCAAGCGTTTGAGGTTCAACCTCAAGCCATTTTACATAGTCGCATCCAACAGAGGATCTTGTTTCCGGATCCCAACTTCCCGTAGAGCAACGCTGCAATTGTTTTCCTGTTTTTGTCGTGGTAACTTCAGCTAGCGGACTTCCGCATTTCGGGCATTTTTCATCTACTGTCATAAGTATCTATAGTAACGTTTATAAAATACGAATGTCAATGGGCATCTGCATTTTTATTACTTTTTTTTCAACCATTCCTTGGGGCAATTCAAGCACTTTTTCATAACGGGGATTCCAGAAAAATATTTGATTAGGCTTTAAATTTTTCTTAATTATTACAATTTTGTTTTCCTTGTTTAAGATTAAAATATCGATTG
>CAIQLZ010000087.1 GCA_903872785.1 Candidatus Levyibacteriota bacterium | reverse complement strand
GGAAAAATCTAAATACTTATTTTTATTTTTCTAGTTTTAATAGCTTCTATTATTATATATAATATATCTGGGGTTATCATTCTACCTCCTATGCTCAAAAGTAGAATGGTCCGATCATTCTACCTTCCATGCTCAAATTCAGAATGGTCCGTAACGATAATTTTATAGAAATCAAAAGAGCCACTAATTTAAATAAAAAGGGTTTTTCTTTTTATTTTCAAATATGTGTTTTTATGAATTGGTATACAATATCTAAGAAAAATATCGCTCGTATTCCTGAAAATAGTGTTATTTTTGGATATGTTGATACAAATTGTCACGTTGAAGGAAGAATTGTTTCAGAAAAAATAGCTGAAACTTATGGAACTAAAAACGGAATTACACATTTAGATATTTTCGGGGCAGATTTGACTTTATTTAATCAATTACATACATGGCATTTTAAAAATGGAACGCTTTTTTGGTATAGAAAACCAGATGAAGATGAAAAATATGCAGTAGAAAATTTTCTATCAAATAACGGAATAAATAAAATTAAACATGACCACCCATAGGAAATATTTATAACTATTAATAAAAAAGAGCCTCTAATTTGATTTAGAAGCTCTTTTTTATTGTTAAAATATTATTTATTAGTTATATTTAATAAATTCTTCTTTACTAAAAAATATCCTTTTTTATAGATAAAAAAAGACCACCGGAAAAATCCAGTGGTCTATTTTAATGCTAATTTCTACCCTAAGATTAGGATACTGAACCGACTTCGACTTCCGCCAAAGCGTAATCATTAATGATCACTATACCGATTTCTTCGTAGATAACCCAGCCCAGGCGGAGCTTTTTCGGATCATCTGCTGGCAGAACGGTAATATCCTGCCGAATTGGGAACGCGCCTACGTTGTCAGCCGGGGCCCAAAGTAAAACTTTGTTTGTCGGCATACGGGACGAAACGTGGATGTCCGCTGTCCAGAGATGCCCGAACAAACCGCTGACTAACACTTCACGAGTTGTCGCTTCATCAAATACGTCTTTTCCGAAGTTACGAACGTCTGCATAGCGTTGAGCATGCATTGTGATCTTGGCAACGGTTAAGTCATGCTCTTCAATCGAGGCAAAAGCCTGATTTAAAGCCGTAATTGTCAAAGCTCCACCAGCCGCAAGGACTGAATGTGCCGCAGGAACAGCAGAGAAAGCTGCTGTGAAAATATTGCTATCTTCTTCCTTTTGAATCGCTTCTTTTGCTTTGATCTGTGCGCGATCAACGATATAGAAACGACGGGCTTTGATTTCTGACAAACGAATCTGAGGATTCGTTGCAATTTCGAAAGTAGGAACCAAGACTTCTTCACCTTCGGTGATGGCATCTGGTACTCCACCTCTGCGAGAAATAACCCAAGCTTTTGCCATAACATCGCGTTCATAGCGAGCAAGTGCGCCTTGCGGCAACTCGTCAACCATCAAGCACTTACGTCCGATTGCTTGATATTCTAACGCACGGCGAATCGGTTCCACCATGGCTTGAGCAAGAGCTACGCGCCCTTCTTCTGTTTCTAACGCTTGAGCAACAACCTGTTGCTTCTGTTCATCTGAAAGACCATTCTTAAGTATTGACATTTTTTATCTCCTTAATTTTATCAAAGTTATTAAAAAACAACCTCAATTAATTTTTTTGTTTATAATTATGGAAGTAAGATAAAGACGAGGTAATCGCCCAAGCTTATATCTCCGTTAACATCTGTTCCAGGAACACCGGAGGGATACGGCCCTTCGCTGACAATGTAACCAACTACCTGAGTAGATCCGGCAGTTGTAGGTTGAAGTTTCCCGTCTGCTCCGACATATAGATCGGCGCCAGGTGTATAAGTCGCTGTGGTATCATACTGATTTGTGGCAAATTTACCACCAGAATGATATACAGTCATTTTTGCTGATGCTTTGGTTTCGTCAGTAAGACCATCTGAAACTCTGTTAACGAAAGAAGACTTGGTAGTCTGCATTCCGATTAAAGCGCCATTTGTAGAAGGCATTCCAGAAGTACTAACACTTTTTGTAT
>CAIQLZ010000086.1 GCA_903872785.1 Candidatus Levyibacteriota bacterium | reverse complement strand
TGAATATTAAAAAGAAAATTCTTCTTTTTAGAAAACTGCTTAAGAAGATATATCCTCTTTTTATTAATTTGTTGCCAAATTTGAGTAAATTTTTTGAACATCATCTAGGCCCTCTAATTTATTCAGGAAATTAATAACTCTTGCTAATTTTGCCCCGTCCTGAATAGTTATTGGAATTAAAGGTTTTCGGATTATTTCAATCTCTTCAGGTATTATGCCTTTATTAACCAGATTCTCGCGAACCAAAGATAGATCAGCGTAACTCGTTGTAATAATTACCTTGTCTTGACTATCTTCTATATCCTCTGCCCCACTCTCAAGGGCAATTTGAAATAACTCATCTATGGTTTTATTATTTTTATTTACGATTATTCTGCCTTTTTGTTCAAATTGATACGCAACAGACCCCGGCTGTCCGAAGCTCCCTCCTTCTTTATTAAAAATGCTTTTTATCTCACTTGTTGTTCTCATTGCATTATCGGTTGCAGCTTCGATAATCACGCTTACTCCTTCCGGAGCAAAACCTTCATAAATTACCTCCTGTATTTCTCCGGCGTCTTTTCCAATTGCTTTTTGGATTGCCCGCTCGATATTATCTTTGGGCATATTCGCACTGCGTGCGCTATCTACAGCCAAACGGAGCTTGAAATTACTGTTGGGATCGGTTATTCCGCCGCTTTGTTTTACTGCAACCGTAATTGCATTGGAAATTTTAGTAAAAGTCAGTCCCCTTTTGAGATCAGCAGCTCCTTTTGATCTTTTTATTGTGGCCCACTTTGAATGTCCAGACATAAAGTAATACTACCAATACTACAAATCGTTTAACATATTAGGTTATTGGTAGTATTTGACATTATACTTTTTGTCATTGACTTTTGCAATAAAAAACTGTATTATTTTGCACAACAATCCTTAATATTTTCCGCAAATGACACTACTAAAAGACAAGGCTATTCAGGCAATGCTCTTAGGCGACTGGAAAAACGCAGCATCCTTAAATAAGACGCTTATAAAAGAAAACCCCAAAGATATCGATGCGTTAAACCGCTTGGCATATGCATTTACAATTTTAGGAAAAATACAAAATGCCAAATCTACCTATAAAAAAGTATTAAAAATTGATGTTTTGAATCAAATTGCTATCAGAAACATCAAAAAACTGAACGGCATGGGTCAAAGACAAATTAAGAAAAGCTTATCCTCTATTAAAGGAGTTAACAATACTTTCCTTGAGGAAACGGGAAAAACAAAAATAATTTCTCTTATTAACACATCTCAACCTAAAATTATTTCCCTTCTCACAACAGGTCATCCTTTAATAATTACTGTAAAAAGATCAAAAATATTCGTTCAGGACCAAAACAAACAATACTTGGGAGTCTTTCCTGATGATGTAGGAAAAAGACTAATTAAATTGATAAAAGGCGGAAACACGTATGAGGCTTGCGTAAAATCTGCAACCGAGCATAATGTCTGTGTTTTTGTAAAAGAATTAAAAAGAGCATCCAAATATAAAAACCAGCCTTCATTTCCGCAATCTGCCGACATAAATTTAAATTTGTCAAAAAACAATAAAGCAAGAATTAAAAGCTATCGAGATTCCGCAGAAGACGACGATGATCATTCTGATTCTCCTGAGGAAGAATCCTGAAACACAACCCTCTTTTCAAATAATTTTCTTTTAGCCTGACTTACATGGGATTTATCTTCTAAATCTTTAAGGGCGATCACGGAAAGAATTATTGAAATAACCGCTATTACAATCATTACTAGCCAAATATTCATATCTTAAAAAGGGATATTATTGAGCTTATCTTCCCCTATTACTATAGTTACGTCAGATAGCGTATTATCTTTGTTCCTTACGACTTCATATCCTAATATTTTCTGCAATCTTTTTACCGTATAGGTCCTTTTATCAATATATGATATATATGACTTTTTTTCTTTGCCATTCTCTGTTGCAACCATTATAACATTTCCACCCATATTAGTTATAAATCTAGCCAGTCTGCTTCCCAGCCCGCTCACTCCTGTTCCGTTAATAATTTTTATTGTTTGACGCTCATTCTCTATAAAAGAATCTATTACTAAACGATCCACTTTGCCTAAGTCTAATTTACTTGGGTCTTTTACTATTATCGTATTGATCGAATTTTCCGGGATAGCTCTTGCAGATATTGCTAATTTTAAAAGATCGATGATGGTAAGATTTGTTTTAAGATTATTGCAATTAAATACTGCGCTCTTAAATAACAAGCTAATTTTTTGATTTAAATCTTGCGATTTAAATGTAATAAATCCATCTATAGGAATTTCTAAAATTCGCCCCACCTCTTCAAACTTAACATTACTATCAAATTTAAAAACTGTAATATCTTTCGAATCAGGAGATAAAGATATTACTTCTATATTTTTGCCATTAGTTAAACTCAAGGTAAATCTTTTGGAATCATCAAACTGGCTATCTTTTATGACAGCTGCGACTTTTAAAATTAGTGAGATTCCGACAATAAAAGTCAAAAAAACAAAAAAAACAATAGCAATTTTACTATTGCTGATAGATTGCTCTATTTTTTTCTTCATAGGTTTAATATTCCCGTTTCCCTTTTTCGATTATTTTAGGTAGAGAAAAAGCCGGAGCATCCATGCCCATAGGCACAGAAGATATACTTTTTAAATCTTTTTTCTTTTTCTTCTTTTCTCCTTTATAAAATCCCCCCATGCCACCTCCCATAATAAACCCTCACCTCCTTAAAAAACAAAACTAATATTATTATATGCTATCAATTCTATAGTTCTGAATCAATAAATTAGACGTTAAGCCTTGTTAGAAAATTTACGAGATCTTGCGGAAGAGGACTTTCGAAAGTTAATAATTTATTGTTTTCGGGGTGAAAAAAGGAAATTTTAGAAGCGTGCAGAAAAATTCGGGGCAAAAGTTCCCTATCTTGCCTTGATGTTTTACGTCCGGCATATAAAAGATCAGCAAAAATAGGATGCTTAATATATTGCAAATGCACTCTTATCTGATGTGTTCTGCCGCTTTTAGGAAAAAGTTTTACTAAACTTAAAGACTCCCTGTTTTTACCTAATGCATAATGTTTAACGCTTAATACTTCGTACGCTGTTTGCGATTCTCTCCCGCCTGACAAGATTCCGAACCTTTTCCTATTCCATGGAAGTCTTCCAACCGAAACATTTACCTCACCTGTTTTAGGACTTATCTCTCCATGAGCAAGCGCAATATATGTTTTTTGCACTTTTCTTTCTTTAAACTGCCTTTGTAAATTTATAAAAGCTTCCGGCGCTTTCGCAACCAAAATAATTCCCGAAGTTTCTTTATCCAAACGATGGACAATTCCCGCCCGATTATAAAAATCCGTTTTAGCAATGTCCTGTTGAACTTGTTTTGGCATCTCGCTTTTTACCTGTTTTAGATTCCGAAACGAGTTCGGGATGACCAGATATTCTTCCACCCAATCCTGCAGCGTTACTTCTCCTTTGGTTGTATCAGAACGATTAACAATCATCCCCGCCGGCTTATCCAAAACCAACAGGTCTTTATCCTCAAAAATTATTTTTACTCCCATTATTTTCCTTTCTTAAACTGTTTTGCTCGCTTTTTGCGCAGCATTGCAAGCAAGTTTATTTTTGACAAAAAATGTTCACGATAAATAAGTATTCCAACCGATAAAAGAAAAATTAATATCAATATTACGTTCTCAAAATTTTTAAAATACCCTAAAATACTAATTTTTGAAAAAGCATTCAAGATAAGATTAACCGCGGAAAAACAAGTTAAAAATAAAAAGGTAATTGTTCCCTCTTTATATTCCCCATTCAAAAGCCTGGGCAGAAAAAATTTAAGAAAAACTATAAATAGAATAAAATACAAAAGCGCCTGAACACTTAATTTTACAATCGGTACCCTACCTTCTGAAAAAATAAGATAGCCTATAAATCCAAGAGTCAAGGAGATTAAAAAGGCAATGGAAAAAAAATCGCCTATTCGTCCTAAAGGTAACGAATTTTCTTTACGGATTTTTAAAAATAAGAAATACGCTCCCGCTCCTGCCACCCCCCCCAAAAGAGATAAACCCGGAAAATAAGGGATCAGTAAGAAAACCAACGGATTGGAAAAAATATTTTTTGCAGAAAATTCATAAAAAAGTCTTGCAAAAAACAAACTTATCAGTCCCCCGATAAAAATTATGTTAAAAATTTTTTCCATCGTAACATCCTGACGTAAGAAAACAAAATCTTCATTAGCCAGTACAAACACACAATAAAGAAAAACAAATAGACAAATTAATAAAATTAAAATGAAAAATTGCATTTTAAGATTTGATTAAAAATAAAGAACTGATACTAAAAATCAGCATGAGAATTCCGACAGTCACAATAACTGCCCCCACGCCGAATAAATCCGCCAATCCTCCGGCCAGAATCACAGGAAGAAAAGAAACTGCTCCCACCAAAGCACTTAATAGCCCATACATACGTCCCCTCATTTCTTCATTTGTCTCAAGCTGAATAGTTGAGTTGGACGGAATAAACACCAGAGCAATTCCAAAACCGATGATAAAAGCCATAACAACAATAACATGCAATACATTGATATTTATTACGTGCGGCAGAAAATAATTTAAATTATTAACAGATTTATACGAAACAAGGCGTCCCGTAAAAGGCATTAAAATAAAAACTATACCAACAACCGCAAATCCGACAATACTAGCCAATTCGTGTTTTAGTTTTTTACCAATACTTCCCAAGAGAAAAGCGGCGATCGCCAATCCAATTCCTGCGGGAGCGATAAGAATTACAGAAAGAGTTTCAAGAGGAGCTGCAAGAATTGTTGTTACATATCCCGGAGCTAATACTGCAAAGATAAAAAGCACAGCCTGAGCAGCAGTTATCATCAAGAGAGCATACATAACTCTTTTAACGCGTTTTAGAAAAACAAAAACTTCCTTTACTTCCCTAATTACCGAATGCATATGAAAAACAGAATGACTTCTCTCACGGGTTTTTTCTTTTATATTAGGAAGTTTAATTTTCGTAACAATAAGAGCACTAATTAGGAAAAGGGCAATCAGAAAAACAATAGCATAGGTTTTCCCCAATAAAAGTAATACCGGACCGGAAAGTACGTAACCAACTAACATAATTCCAAACATTGTGAATGAAAATATAGCATTTGCCGGAATAATCAATTTTTTGGGGGCAAGCTGAGGAACAATTGAAGATTCTGCGGGATATAGAAATTGAGAAACAACAGCAATCAAAAAGGTAAATGTGTAGATTAATCCTAAATGCAGATGCGGGATTAAAAACGGCAATAATAATATTGCCCTAATCAGATGCGCAAAAAGGATTATCTTTTTTTTATTCCATCTGTCTACGTATACACCGGAAATAACACTAAGCAGCACCGCAGGAATCATAAAAGACAAAATCATGCCTGATACTGCTGTATTTGAGTGAGTAAATCCATAAATTATGAAAATCAGAACAAAATGTTGCATGTTGAATGCAAGCTGAGAGAAAAACTCGGAAAGCATCAGGAAGAAGAAAGGTCTTATTGCTAGAACTCGAAGAATACCATTTTCTGAAAGCCTCTTTTTAAATACTTCCATAATCTACAACCTAATTACTAATTCTATCAATTATTCCGAATGAATTACAACTAACCAAGAAGAAAATTAAGAAGAGTTCTTACTCCAAAACCTGTTCCCCCTTTTGGACCCAAGATGTGCTTTTTAGCTGCAAATGCAGGACCGGCAATATCTAAATGTGCCCAGGACTTCCCATCGACAAATTCCTCAAGAAACAAAGCTGCCGTAATTGTACCACCATAACGGCTTGACGGGATATTTGAGATATCTGCAATTTCACTCTTATTCAGATCTTTATAGGTTTTTTCAAGCGGTAATTCCCAAATTTTTTCTCCTGCCTTGGACGCTGCTTTCTTTATTTTTTCTCCTAATTCCTGATCATTTACAAATAAAGCCGCAATATCAGAGCCTAAAGCAACTAATGCAGCGCCCGTCAAGGTTGCCAAATCAATAATTTGAGTTGCTCCTTTTTTAACTGCATAAGCAAGACTATCTGCCAAAGTAACGCGTCCTTCCGCATCAGTATTTAATATTTCAATTGTTTTTCCGTTAAACGCTTTAACAACATCTCCGGGAAGCGTTGATTTAGCTGAAATCAGGTTGGGTGTTGCCGCAATAAGCCCCATCACAGAAGCTTTTGGTTTTATTTCTGAAATTACCGAAAAAACACTTAAAACTGCTGCTGCTCCTGCCATATCCATTTTCATATCAACCATATGTTCA
>CAIQLZ010000085.1 GCA_903872785.1 Candidatus Levyibacteriota bacterium | reverse complement strand
CAGGAGGGGCTGGATTTATTGGATCAGCTCTTACTAATCAATTAATAAAAAATGGAGCAACAACAACTATCGGAGACAATCTTTCTTCAGGCAGTTTAAAAAATATTTTAAGGATCTGGAAAAAAAATAATCTTTCTTACAAAAAAATGAGCTGGGGTTATCAAGCTGCTAATGGACACAAATTTCAATTTGTTGATTTTCAAAAGTTCGATGACACAATAAAAATAATAAAAAACCATGAAATTGTCTTTCATCTAGCAGCTAACTTTGGAGGAAGAGGATATATAGATACTCATCCAGCAGATTGTTGTGAAAATTTTTCAATTAACGAAAATATTATAAAAGCTGCATCTAAAGTTGATGTAGAAAGAATTCAATTTGCTTCTACCGCCTGTGTATATCCTTTTGATTTACAAAAAAAATATAAATCAAAATATCTATTAAAAGAAATTGATGCAATCAAAAATAATTGGGCAAATGCGGATCAAGAATATGGATGGGCCAAGTTAATGGGAGAGCTCGTGCTTAAGGCCTACAATAAACAACATGGCTTAAAAGGATCTATAACCAGGTATGTTACTGCGTATGGACCTTGGGAAAACGACACGCATGCGATAATCGCCTTAATACGTAGAGCCGTAAAAAAAGAAGACCCATATGTTGTCTGGGGAAGCGGCAAACAAGATCGTGATTTTACATATGTTGATGATATTGTATCAGGAACTCTAGCTGTTTGTGAAAAAATAACAAACACAGATACATTTAATTTAGGCACAAGCATTCGTTATTCTATGATAGATGTGATTAATTTAATCTTTGATATTTTAGATTGGAAACCTAAAAAAATTATCTATGACAAATCAAAACCTGAAGGGGTAAAAACACGAGCACTTGATATTCAAAAAGCTAAAAATATAATTAATTGGAAGCCTAAATTTACATTAAAACAAGGTTTAGAAAAAACTATTGAATGGTTTATAAATGAAAATCCGCAATCTGTAGAAACTATTACATAATTCATGCAGCTTAATATTATCTTTCCAGTTCATAATGAAGAAGATAGCATTGAATCTGTCTTAAAAGAATGGAAACAGGAGTTAGACAAACAAAATCTTACTTATTCATTTATTATCTGTGAAGACGGTTCAACAGACGGAACAAAAGAACTATTAGTTCAACTCAAAAAAAAATATCCGCTGAAATTAGACTTGAAACAAAAAAGGAGAGGATATGGTGCAGCAGTAATCGATGGAATAAAAATCTCCAATTCTGATTATATATTATGTGTTGACTCTGATGGACAATGTGATCCTAAAGATTTCAGCTTATTTTGGAACGACAAAGAAAAAGCTCATGCAATAATCGGCTGGAGGAAAAAAAGAGCAGACTCGCTACAAAGAAAGATCTTTTCAATTCTTTTTAAGAATGTTTTTATGACTTTATTTCCTACAACCATTCATGACCCTAGCGCTCCGTTTGTCTTATTCAAAAAACAAACAATTGTTCCCCACATATTGTATCTCACCTATCTTAAAGAAGGATTTTGGTGGGGTTTTGTAGGAATGTTTATTAAAAAAAAATTATCCCTACAAGAAATTCCAATTAATCATAGATTAAGAAATAATGGCACAACGCAGGTATATAAAGCTAAAAACATACTCGGAATATCTACGAGAAATCTCTTAGGATTATTTAAATTAAAACTAGCTAAATGACCAGAGACATAACTTTTATCACCACCATTATAGCTTCTTATGCAATAAGTGTTTTTTTCTATATTAAACGACCATACGACTCACTTTATTCCTATATTTTTTGGATCTTGTCAATTTTATTAATTTTTATATGCATCTCATACAAAGAGAAGTTCAAAATTAATAGTTTCAAT